>BDSY01000046.1 GCA_002897895.1 bacterium BMS3Abin06 | reverse complement strand
ATAAAATCAGAGGACAGCGCTCCCGAAGAGATCAATGCAGAATTACTGAAATATAACAAAAGATATCCTGAAATCATGTCTATGTCTTTTTTTGATATGAACAGGGTCAGGCTGGCAGATACAAAAGGCTTGAATCTCGGAGAACAGCACCAAATGGTCGGTTACTGGAAAAGGGCGTTAGAAGGCAAGATAACGGCCGGAGAAGATGTAAGAATTGCTGAGGATATTAAAGTTCCCGTTATCTACTTTGCCGCTCCTGTAAAAAATGCGCAAGGGAAACAGTTCGGTGTTGTAGTTGCAAGACTGGTTTCAACAGAAATCAACAGGGCGCTGGAAGAATTGACCATAAATACGGATATTATACACATCACCTTATTTGATAAAGAAAAGAATATCCTGTTTTCTAATAACAATTATTATAAAGATAAGTTGCTGAGGGAAAAAATTCATGATTCACTTTCCATCAGAGAGGCTTTAAAAGGATTTACCGGCGCTGCTGTTGAATACAGCTCCGGGCCGGGACATAACCACCTGACTGTTTATACCCACGAGCAAGGCTTAAGAGATTTTAAAGGCAATGGCTGGTCGATAATTTTATCCCTGGATATGGACTGGGCGATACTGCCTCTTAAAGAGATGAGGGACAGGATATTTAAAGTGTCTTTAATAATTGCCTCCGTGGCCGGCCTTATTGCCTATCTCGTGACTTTAAGTATTTCCGGACCTGTAAAAAGATTACAGAAGGGGATAGAGATAGTTGAAGGGGGACAATCTGATTATGAAGTAAAGGTAAAGAGCAGGGATGAAGTCGGCCGATTGACAAACTCATTCAATAAAATGGTCAATGCCTTAAAAGAGCAGACCGCTGATCTTCTGGCGTCAAACAGGGCGCTGGAGGAGGAGATCTCAGAGCGTATGCGTATAGAGGAAACGCTGATAGAATCTGAAGAGAAATATAAAAGTGTTGTGGACAATGTCGGCATAGGGGTATCGCTTATAAGCCCGAAACTGGAGATATTGGCTTTAAACAAAAAGATGAGAGAATGGTTTCCGGATATTGATGTTTCAAAGAAGCCGCTTTGTTACAGAGTTCTTAATGAGCCGCCGCGGGAAGACGCATGTTCTTATTGTCCAACCCGCAAGACATTGGAAGACGGACGGATTCATGAATTAACAACCGAGTCTCCTGCAGGCGATGAAATTGTAAACTACAGAATCCTTTCCTCTCCGATTAAGGATAAACGTGAAAATGTTATTGCAGTAGTAGAGATGTTTGAAGACATTACCGACCGTAAGAAAGATGAAGAGGAACTCAAAAAGGCAAAGGAAGCTGCCGAGGCCGCCAACCGGGCCAAGAGCGAATTTCTGTCCAACATGAGCCATGAGATCCGCACACCTATGAATGCAATCTTAGGTATGACCGAGCTGACACTTGATACTGTTCTGACCCCGGAGCAAAAAGAATACGTTGAAACCGTAAAACAATCTGCTGATTCTCTTCTTGACCTGCTGAACGATATCCTGGATCTGTCAAAAATCGAGGCAGGCAAAATGAGACTTGAAGAGATGGATTTCAACCTGCAGACCACAATAGACAGAATAATCAAGACCAATACTTTTCAGTCGCTTAACAAAGGGCTTGACCTGCTCTGTCATATCAACCCTGATGTCCCTCTGAGTCTGAGAGGCGATGAACTACGCCTGTGGGAAATTATTGTTAATGTGTTAGGGAATGCTATCAAGTTTACCGGGAGAGGCAAGGTTATCCTGAAGGTTGAGCGCCGGACCTCCGGAAACGGCAATGAAGATCAGGATAGTCAGACCGTTCTCCTTCATTTTTCCGTTTCCGATACCGGCATAGGCATTCCTGAAGACAAACTTAAAATCATATTTGATAGCTTTACCCAATCGGATGGTTCCAGCACCAGAAAATACGGCGGGACAGGACTCGGCCTGACTATCTCCAAAAAGCTTGTCAATATGATGGGTGGAGAAATCTGGGCTGAAAGCGAACCCGGCAAAGGAAGCACCTTCCACTTTACCGCTATATTCGGTATTAGCCATAAAGCGGTAGAACAAGAGCCTCCTTCACAGGATACCGGCTTTGAGACTGAACCTTTCACAAACAGGCTTAATATCCTTCTTGCGGAAGACAATATTTTAAATCAAAGATTGGCAGTCCGCATTTTAGAGAGAGAGGGACACGCTGTGGAAGTTGCAGGCAACGGGCAGGAAGTACTTGAAGTTTTGAAAAAACAGCGCTTTGACCTCGTGCTGATGGACGTGCAGATGCCGGAAATGGACGGGATAGAGGCTGCACGGATAATCAGAAACTCGAAGGGTAGCGGCTTTGACCCTGAAATTCCGATAATAGCTGTAACTGCTCATGCTTTTGAAGAAGACAGACAGCGCTGCCTTAAGGCCGGAATAAATACATGCATTACAAAACCTTTTAAAAGGCAGGAGCTTTTCACAGAGATTGAAAGGCTTGTTCCAGCCGGAATAACTAATAACTTATAACAAATAAAAATGGAGGTAAAAAATGAGAATTTTAATAGTTGAGGATGACTTCACAAGCCGTAAGCTGCTGCAAAAATTCCTTTCTCCTTATGGTGATTGCGATATTGCAGTTGACGGCGAAGAAGCAATTCAGGCCTATAAAACATCCTGGGTGAAAAATGAACCATACGATCTTATCTGTATGGATATCATGATGCCCAACGTAGACGGGCAGGAGGCGCTGAGGGAAATCCGTGTAATAGAAAAGGACCTGGGTATCAAAAACCCTGATGAGGTGAAAGTAATCATGACTACAGTGCTTGATGACCCGAAAAACGTTTTCAAAGCATTGAATAAGGGAGGAGCCACATCTTATATCGTTAAACCCATCAGCAAACAAACGCTTCTCGAAGAGCTGCGCAAGCTCGGCTTGATTAAATAAGAGGATAAAAAAATAAATTCGAATTCCATTTATAGATTATGAATAAAGATAAAAGAAATATAGAGATTTCATATGATGGACTACTTATTCTCAACTTGCCGAAATTGAAGCGCATATTGCCTCTATATATCGCCCTTATAGCTGTAACAACCTCAATCTCAGTGTATTTTTTTG
>BDSY01000045.1 GCA_002897895.1 bacterium BMS3Abin06 | reverse complement strand
ACTCTTAGAGGGTGTGTATGACTTAAATAAGTTTTCTTAACAATAAGCATTAAGGATTATATTATGAAAAAACATATTGATTTAACCCGCCGAACAGGCTTCACCCTCATAGAAATCATGGTTGTAATGATTATTATCGGTATTCTTGCAGCGCTTGTCACGCCGAGGCTGATGCACAGGGCGGATGAGGCAAGGGTTACAGAGGCAGAAATACAGATAAGAAACTTTGAGACTGCGCTAAGAATGTTTAAGGCGGATAACGGGTTCTACCCCTCTACCGAACAGGGGCTGGAAGCGCTGATCTCTCCGCCTGTAACAGGACATATCCCGGAAAACTACAGAGAAGGCGGTTATCTGGAGAAAAAGAGAATATCACCCGACCCCTGGGGTTATAAATACATATACATATCCCCTGGTGAGCAGGGCGATTATGATATCATCTCATACGGAGCCGACGGTGAACCGGGTGGTGACGGATACAATGCGGATATTATCAACTGGGAACTATGAATAAGGCGGTTCGCTGCGGCTTTACCTTAATTGAATTAGTCATTGTAATTTTCATTATCTCCCTTGTTACGGCATTAATAATGCCGAAGCTCTGGGATACGGGTGAGCGGGCATTGAAATCCGAGGCAAAGCGGATAGGCAATACACTGAGATATGTCTATGATGAGGCCGCAGGCAAAAAACGGACTTATCTTTTAAGAATAGACCTCAGCGCGGACTCATGGAGTTTTGAAAGCGAAAAGGAATTGCGTAAATTTAAAATGAAGAGGGGTGTGATGTTTAAGGATATTGTAGTCCCGTCATTCGGCGAAGTCTCACAGGGAGAGGTAATACTGAAGTTCGGGCCTATGGGGCCTGAAGAGCCGGTCACGGTGCATCTGGTTAATGAAGATGATATGGAGTACACGGTTATTTTTAATCACATAAACGGCAGGGTTAAAATTTATGAAGGATACATGCTGTAAAAAAAATATCGGGGAAACGGGGAAACGGGGAAACGGGGACGGAAATGTTTTTCTGTCCGGATTCACTCTTCTTGAGATCATGATTGCGCTTGCAATTATCGGGATTGCGCTTACAGTCATTATACAAACGGTAAATTACCACGCTGATATTATGTATGAAAACACTCTCACTACCCGTATATTTCAACTTGCAAAGGAGAAAATATATGAGATGGAAATGACCCCTCAGAACTCCGGGGGCGACATTGACGCAACCGGTTTTAAATATGAGAATACGATTACTCAAATAGAAGATTCTGATATCATCAAATTAAAAACAGTTGTAAAAGGATACGGCAAGCAGGTTGTCCTTAATGAACTTGTTGTGGGAAAGACTGAAGAAAAATGAAAGAAAAATCCGGCTTTACCCTCATCGAAATCCTCATCAGCCTTGCCCTTCTCACTATTGTGCTCGGGACGGTTTACAGCTCATTTTTCTCTGTTCAACGGGCGGTTGAGCGGTTTGACAATATATCACTGAAATATCATGAATCAAGAACAGCCCTTGATATAATAAGACGCGAGATCGAAAGCGCATTAGTTAAAAATCCCCGGACTGAGGATGAAACAAAGAAAAAGGCGGGGTTTGTTATTAAAGACCGCGACATATTCGGCAAAAACGCTTCTTCATTAAACCTGACGGCATTCTCTTTTAAGGGAAGCAATCTGAATACCGTCACCTATTTTGTAAAAGAAAAAGACGGGAAGCTCGATCTGCTGAAAACAGAATCACCCTATGCCTCCCCGACAAAAGAATATAAAGTGGAAATCATTGAGGGAATAGAAAGCTTTACTGTTGAAACACTCTTTTATAATAAATGGATAAAGACATGGGACACTGCAAAAACAGGGAAATTGCCCGATGTTGTAAGGGTAAGCATTGAGTTTGATGATAATGGCAAAACAGTTAAACTGACTGAATACGCAAGGCCGAGAATCGGGACACAATTGTGACAGAACCCGGAGCACAGAATACAGACAAATTCCGGGTTCCGGCAAGAGAGGGCGGCGTGGAATGTTAAATAAAGAAGGGTCTGCTTTAATAATAACTCTCCTGCTTATTTCAATCCTCGTCGGCCTTGTAGTGGATTTTGTTTATGATGTATACATTGACTCCTCCTCATTATCCAACTGGAGCAATGCCCAGAGGGCGTCTCTTATCGCCAGATCAGGACAGAACCTCAGCACACAATATCTTGTATTGGCCAAAGAAAGTTCATATACATATGTGCGTGAGATAGAGATGCCGGTTCCGGGAGATTTCGGCACAGGCGCCTTCCTGAGCATAAAAGTTGAAGATGAAAATTCAAAATTTAATATTAACAGTATAATATATCCCAATGGCATGACTAATGAGAAAGCCCTTTCATCCTTGAAAAAGCTGCTTGAATACCTTAATATTAATCCAAATCTTTCCCTGGTGATAGCCGACTGGATAGATCCCGATAAAGAGCCGAGACTCCCGGACTCGGAAGATGTCGCTAAAAATACATTTCTCTGGTCTGTGGATGAGTTGAAATTAATCGAAGGCATGATGGACAAAAACATTTTCGGGAAAATAAGTCCATACATAACGGTTTACGGAAACAACCAGGTAAATATAAACACCGCCGCGCTGCCGGTGCTTGTCTGTCTCAGCCCGGATATGACCGAGGCCCTTGCAAAGCAGATTATTGATTACAGGGAAACCACCCCCTTTGAGAAAGCAAGCTCTATTGTCAATGTGCCGGGGTTTGAGGCAATCGGTATAAAGATTCTTAACAGGATTACGGTTAAAGGCTCCAATTTCAGGGTAACGGCAAAAGCCACAGTTGACGAGATCACAAGAGTTATAGAAAGTGTCATGGATACATCCATGAAAATTCATTTCTGGAGAGAAGGATAAATGAAGACGGCTTTTATTGACTGGACGGAAAAGAATTTAAATTTGTATATCTTTGAAAAAAAGGCCGGTCGATATTATATTGCAGACAGCTCTTCCGTCCCCATAGAAGGCGAACTGGAATCTTCGGATTTGAAGTCGCTCCCGCTTATCGGCAGTGAAAATATCTTTCTGAGCATCCCCCTTGATCTCCTGACCCTGAGGGAACAGGACTTCCCTTTTTCGGACAAAGACAAAATCAGGGACACAATCCCCTATGAACTCGAAGGCATGCTGCTCGGCAATACCGATGACTACTCAATCGACCACATTGTGACCGGGCAGCCTGATAACGGGAGTAAAGTTCTGGCTGTCTGCATAGAAAAGACAAAGCTTAAGGAGATTATCGATCTGTTTTCATCAGCAGGTCTTGATCCGAAAGTGATGACTTCCCTTGATTTGCGGCTCTCCGGTGGGAAAATTGAGACTCTTCTTGAAGAAACAACCTCAACCGCTGAAATCAGGGCGGAGGCTGCCGGAGAAGAAATCCTCAACCCGTTGATAAACCTCCGGCAGGATGAGCAGGCTTACACGGGAGATATTGAAAAATTCAAAAAGAAGCTCAGGGTAACCACTGTGCTTGCCCTGGTATTATTGTTGATTCTCGGCGCTGCAGCGACTCTCAGGCTTGTCACAGCCCAAAAAGAGCATGAAGCGCTTACAAAACAGATGCACGCAATTTACAGAAATGTTTTCCCTGAGGATAAAAAAATCATTGATGTTGAAAGACAGTTCAGGGGGAACCTGAAAAAGTTAAAGGGGAAAAAAGCGGCGCTTGCAGGTATCCGTGCGCTTGATATACTGCGCAATATTGCGCTTAATAAACATAAGAACATTACACTCCGTGAATTCAGCGCAGACGGAAAGAATATTATTATAAAAGGCGCTGCAAAATCCTTTGAGGATGTTGAGTCCCTGAAAAACAGTCTTGCGCCGGTATTCAGGGATGTCAAGGTTACGGATTCCAGCGCTGCTGCGGACAAAAAGATCAACTTCACAATAATTATGCAGGAAAAAACCGTATGAAGACATTAGCAGGGAAAATAATATTCTTTGATAAAACCATATCGGTTTTAGCGGTTACGATGATAATAGCCCTCATATTCACTGTTATGTCATTCATATATGCCGGGAATATGGAGAGAAAAAACAGGGGACTGAAAACCCGGCTGACCGCTGTTCAATCGCTTTCCCGGCAAGTTATACAGATAAAGACCGTTGTCGAATCAAAAGAGAAAAAAACAGGCATGAGAAAATCAACGGGTGTTGTCTCTGCTTTAGAACAGATACTCAAAAGCCTCGGGCTTGAAGCAAAGGAAATCAAACCCCTGGGAAAAATGAAGGCCGGCGAATTTACGGAAGAAAACGCAGAACTTGAAATACAGGATGTTGACCTTAACAGCATCGTCAACCTGCTGTATAAAATCGACATCTCTCCCTTGCCGATGAAAATCAAGTCTGCGGCGATCAATTCCACATTTGAGGACCCTGATAGGTTTATATTAAAACTCACGGTTTCACTCCTGAGCAGGGGATAAGTAAATCCATATAACGCCAGATGATTAAAATCCGCAACATTTTATATGTGGTTGCCGGCATCCCGGTTTTCATAATCCTCCTCTGGGTTTTTGCGATACCGGGCAACCTGATAGAGGAGAAGATTGAAGACGCCGTAGCAATGTCCGGCAACAGCAACATGAGTCTCTCGATCAGCGGATTGAAAAAGGGGATATTCTTTGCCTTATATGCCGATGATCTCAATTTTAAAATAGACAATAAACCGGCTTTAAACATCACCGGCTTTGCAGGCAATTTTAGTCCCCGCTATTTGGCCCGTGGGCGAATTGCCTTTACAGTAACAGGAAAAATCGGCGCCGGCGACATAGACGGCATAATAAAACTTCCCCTTGAAGGCAGCATAAAAATAGACCGTGCAGAACTCAGCGCAATTCCCTATCTCACACAAT
>BDSY01000044.1 GCA_002897895.1 bacterium BMS3Abin06 | reverse complement strand
GCCACTTTGTACCTTTGCGCCTTTGATATTTTGTGCCTGCGATTGAGTAATCACAAATAGATTATATGAAAATAGCACTGGTCATTCCAAAAAACAGTTCTGAGAGGGAAAAGAGTTTTTATGATTATAATTTTTTCTCCCGGTTTCTCCTTTCAAAAAAGTACTTTTCATACCTTCTTGCTGTGCCCACATTAGTCTCCCTGACCCCCCCGGAACATGAAATCAGGGTGTTCGATGAAAACATAGAAGAAATCGATTATGGCTGGAATGCGGACCTGGCAGGGATCAGTGTCAGGACCATGTTTGCAAAAAGGGCTTACAGTATAGCTGAATCCTTCCGGCAGAGAGGTGTAAAGACCGTTATGGGAGGCATACATCCCTCAATGTGTACTGAAGAAGCCCTTCAATACAGCGATGCCGTGGTAGTTGGCGAGGCTGAAAAGGTCTGGCATATTCTTTTGCAGGATGCACGGAATGGTGGTCTGAAAAAGATATACAGGGCTGATAAAAAAGCCGACCTGACAGTTTCTCCTGTCCCGGTCAGACTGCCTCTTTCAATGGACAGATACTTCGCGGATATCGTTCAGACCACAAAAGGCTGTCCGTTTCATTGTGAGTTTTGTTCAGTATATGCATTTGACGGCCGGATGATCAGGAATAAAACAATTAAGCAGGTCATAAAAGAGATCAGGGATATTAATGGTTCAAGTGCCGGGTATAAGAAAAAGTCTATTTTTTTTGCTGATGACAATATTATTGCAAACAGGAAGTTTGCCCGTGAGCTCTTTACGGCATTAAAACCATACAACCTCAACTGGTCATGCCAGGCCTCAATAAATATCTCCCGTGAGGATGAGCTCCTCAGGTTGATGAAAGAGAGCGGATGCGGCGCTGTCCTGATCGGGCTTGAATCCGTATCTGAAAAAAATCTCTCCCGTATGGATAAGGGGGTAAATCAAAGACATGACTATATTGAGGCAATAAAAAAGATACAATCATGCGGGATACTGGTTCACGGCTCATTCATACTGGGATATGATTTTGATTCAGAGTCTTCATTTGATGAACTGACCGGATTTATTGATGAGACCCGCCTTTTAATGCCGTTAATTAATATCCTCACACCTTTCCCCGGCACAAAGCTTTTTAAACGTCTTGAAGAAGAGGGCCGTATTATCCACAAAGACTGGAGTAAATACGACGCAAAAAATGTTGTCTTCGCCCCTTCTCTCATGACCCCGGAGGAATTGCTGGCCGGGCATAAAAAAGTAATCAGGGATATTTATTCTTTTGACTCTATTTATAAAAAGCTCAAATACTACCGGGACATCGACTTCTGGGGGCATTCAAATGAAACAGACCCTATCAGGTTTAAATACCGCCTTCTCTTTGCTTTACGCCTCTGCACCCTTCTTTTTTCCCTTAACCTGAAAAGATCCGCATTCATACTCAGGATATTGCCGAAGGTATTCAGCAAACGCGTCAGGATATCGACTATCCTGACATTAATGGCCTACAATGACTATGCATACACATCATGACAAAGCCTCTCCATCTCATTTTGATTCTGAAATCTTCCGGATTGCCTCTTCCGGGGAATTTACTTTAATTACTCCTTCAATATTATCCCACGTTTTTATTCCTGCCACCGGCTTGCCGAGCTTTAGAGCGACAGCGATTTCCGAAAGTGTGCCGTACCCTCCTGAAACAGCAATTAATGCATCCGCCGACCTTGCAATTATTATATTCCTCGCATGACTCAGCCCAGTGATTATCGGGACGGTTAGGTAATTATTTGCTTCTTCTTTGCTGAAACCCGGGAGTATGCCGACTGTAATGCCGCCTGCCTCCTTTGCCCCTTTTGATGCAGCCTCCATAACTCCCCCAAGACCGCCGGTAACAAGGATGTCTCCTTTCCGGGCAATGAGCCTCCCGACTTCTTCAGCTATGCCGTATATTTCCTTGTCACAGGAGCCGGCTCCGATAACAGCGATGATCATAATGAATATATTAACCCATTGAGTGAATAAAGATAAATGCGATTTTTTATAATTATTTTTTTAGAGGCTCTTGCAAAAATCTTGTTGTGTCATTCCCGAGGTAGTAATCGGGAATCCAGGTTCTTTAAAAAACAAAGACTTCTGGATACCCGTTTTCACGGGTATGACGGCACAGGTTATTTTGAAGGGACTTTTGCAAGAGCCTCTTTATACTAAACCCGGAACTTCCGGAATATTAACAACTGCATAATAAAGAAAAATCTTGTAAAAGATATATGGCAAATATATAATTATCATTGGCATGAAAAAACTGGCTATTTCAATAATATTCCTGCTTATTCTCCCATCCGTCCTTTTTTCCGCAAAAGAAAACATTAAGAATTCCGCAGCAGTGTCGAAAAATACCGATATACATTATACCGGCAAGTACTGTTCGGAGTGCCACGAAAAGACCCCGGTAAAAGGGGGGAATAAATTCCTGAAATCCGGCGGTGATTTTACACAATTGTGCAAATGCCACGGATATACACCTGGGGCATATATTCATCCGGCAGGTGTAGTGCCTTCAGAAGAAAAGCGGAAGAAGATTCCTGAGGATTTCCCTCTTAAAGACGGCAGGATATCATGTTCCACCTGCCATGATATTTATCTGCAGTGCCGGAAAAACCCCCGGCTTAAGGTGCTTAATAAGAGATTCCTGAGAGGAGCGCCGTATGTGAGCCGCACAACTCTCTGTTTCAGATGCCACGATGAAAAGAAATACAGGATGCTGGATCCCCACAACCAGCTGACTGAAAAAGGAGCTATCATTGTTGATAAATGCCTGTACTGCCACGTGAAAAAACCGGATGAAAAAACCGCAACCTTCAAGGAAGTCAGGCTAATCGGCAATCTCGAAGCGCTCTGTTTCAGATGCCACTTCAAACAAAGCCGGTTTCACCCGATAAATGCCAATCACTTAGTCAAACCGTCCCCTGCAATTATAAAAAACATGAAGGATGCAGAACAGAAATTCGGGATAATACTTCCGCTTAATTATGAGGGGAAAATCACCTGTCCTACCTGCCATAATCCCCATGAAAGAGGAGTTATTCCATGGGATAAACCGAGCGCAAAAGGGGCAAGCGAAAAATACAGGCTGCGTTTGTCCGAGTTAAACCTGCAAATATGCATTGCCTGCCATAAGGACAAGTTTTAAATTATCTTCTCAACGGAATTCCGGGGATAAATCCTAAAATGTGCGCACGCCGGCAGCCGAGGACCCGTGATAATGGCAGTCGGTGCAGATTTTCTTGGCGTTTGAACTGGTACAGCTCGCCATACCTCCCCCGCCTGAGTGACATTTCCCACACATGCTGGGGCTATATGGTCGGTCGGAATTACAGGGATAATTATTATCGTGGTGGGTTATGAAATAGTGGTCTTCCTGGCAGTTAGAGTTGATTTCTTTGTCATCATTATGGCACCTGTCACAGAGATAGTGCCAGTCTGTGGTCGAAAAAGAGCCGATGCTTCCGCCAAGCACGCCGCCGTTTACCTCGTTTCTTATCAAAAAGGCATTCGGCGAACCATGGGGCTCGTGGCAGTCGGTGCAGGAGAGCACCTTGCCCAGGCCTGTGGTGCCGGAAGGGTAAGGGTTATCACCGCAAAGACTGATATCGGCATTGCCCTTGCCGTGCTTCTCATTATTCCAGTCAATGGTTCTCAGGTTTCTGCCGAGAGTGGTGCTGTAGATTGTGTTTGTAGTATTATGGCAGTCTGTGCAGAAGGTAGGGAAATCCGTTAAGTTTGATCCATCCTGTGTGGTCGACCCATCCGGTTCAAAAGTTGTAGTAGAGCCATAACGATATGGCGCCTGGTATGATAATGCGCCGACATAATCACTCATCTTCTCGCCTGTATTATCTCCCCAGAGACCCCATGCATTGTTATCCGTGGTGTGTTGACTTGGACGGGAAACAGGCCAGCCCCTTGTGGTCGAACTTTTAGCGCTGTTGGGCGCGCCGAGCGGGTCCCCCTGTGCAGCATGGGGATTATGACATGCATTGCAGGGGTTGGAGTTGGCTGTGTATCCCCAGTTACCGGTGATGAATGTCTTTATATCATCAAGGTTATGGGAAACAGCCGGAGAGATAAACGAAAATGCCTCTAAAATATCGTTCAGGGTATCGGCAGTCCATCCTCCTGCCCTGAAGCTGTAGCTCCGGTTTACAAGACTGCCGCCTGTCTGATAAGAGCTTACGTTTGTATGGCACTGAAAACAGACTCCGTCTGTCTGGTTGATATAATTATCGTAAAATAATGCATAACCCGAAGGGGTACCGGCAACCGGGGCAGGCTCTGCCCCGCCAATGCTTGCATGCTGCTCATGACAATGGGCGCACAGACCATTAGGATAATCAGTGGGGAACCCCGCAGCGCTTCGTTTAACTCCGGATGAAGAATTCCCGTGTGCCGAATTCAGATAAACGCCCGCCCGCGCCGGGTTGATCTGCAGAAAAAGCACTGAGAAAAATAATAATGCAATTAAAGTTATATTCCTGCTTCCCAATTTTTTCTCCGGTTTATAGTCAGTTGTCATTTTACCAGCCCGTGACTTTAGTTTTTGCTTGTATGGCATACATTGCATCCTGATATAGCGGCAGAAAGTGTCAAACTCTTGTAATCCCACCGCAGCATTTTATAGTAAGGTGAGGCATGCGCCCTGTGGCAGGAAAGGCACATAACCACTGCTGTTGCTCTGCTCGGACTTGAAGGCGTAGTATAGGCTACCGGTGCCGTGTTGCTATATTCTGCAGGTGGATTGTACCCGGCATATTCACCTGTCTGAGGCAGGATAATATCTGTCGGATGTCTTATCCACGGGCTTGAGCCGCCCATGCCGTCGCCGCTTCCCGGATTACCGTGGAATATGCCGTGGCAGCCGGAGCAGAAGGCCGTGACAGTCTGATGATCTCGAAGGCCGGCCCCCCATATATAACTTACATCCGTCCCTTTATACCAGTTGTGGTCAACCGCTGTCTCCTGTTCCCAGTCATTGTCTTCAACACCCACGACATAATCGGCAGTATCAGCGGCTGATGACGGAATCGGGAGCTGTGCATTTGTCGCATCATGCCCCTTTAAGAACCGGTACCATGGTCTTGAGTCATCATGATGAGCGGTAAATACGTGGCATCCCCTGCATCCGCCCCTGTTTGAATTATTGGCGCCCGGTGCCTGAGCAAGGGAGGTATGACAGCTATTGCCGCAAGCGCCCGGCGTTTTTCCCGGCGCTGTGGTGAGAGTACCATCCTGGGCGCTTAATCGCATACCATAGACATTATGCCCATAACTATCATATTGAGCCCCCTGTGCCACCCAGTAAAAATTACCGGCTGCCAGTGGCTGCGCAGGATAACCTCCGGTATTAAAAACAACAGGAACATTATTAACTATTGAAGCATTTCCGGCGGATGTATGACAGCCGACGCAATCACTTACAAGCAGGAATTTCCCCGGTGTTGAATTCGGGTCAAAGCCGGTAAAGGATGCATTTAATTTATACGCCATAGGCTGTCCGCCCTGGCTGTTATGCATGGTATGGCAGTCGCTGCACACACCGCTGACCGCAGCCTGCACTTTACCGGAAAAAATAAAGACTATAAGGCAGAGGAGCATGCAATATCTTGATCTCATCAAATGCAAAACACCCATTCTATATTTATATGCCCGCTAAGACATCCGGCAATAATTGCGCCTGATATTCCGGCTGAATCTCATCAAATCATTGACTGTAGCCCGGCGGACATAAACTATAATTTCTACATCTTATGGCACTGTATACAGAGCGCCCTCTTTCTGTCATGAGTAAGCATATAGTCGGCATTGGCGGAATGCATACTATGACACGAATTACAGGTCACCGGACGGCCGTTCCGGGGATCTATTACATCAGCCCCGAGTGGATGAGTGATCTTATGTTCTGATGAATGGCACCTGGAGCAAAGCGGAATTTCATCCGCCCTGAAATTAAGGGGCCGGTCGGAATGAGTCGGAATATGACACTCAAAGCATTTTCTTTCCCTGATAGGCGCACATTTTACGGACTTCAAACCTTTTTCCATGGCTGCCGTTCTTTTTTCAGTATCTTCATGGCATCCGGCGCACAGCCTTGATTCCTTCATTGTCAGATTTTTCTTGCCCGATGCATGATAATCATGGCAGACAGTGCACGGATTCACGGCGTTCTTTACGTGAAAGTCATTTTCTATATATTTATATTTTGACATGCCCTTCTTATGGCAATTAAAGCAGAGAGCAGCGCCGGCCATCCTGGTGGTTATTTCCCTGCCGGACTTAATCGGATTGTGGCATGCCTCACAATCCTTATCCATGAATACCTTGTGACCGTAAGGTCCGAGCAGGCCTTTTTCCAGGGAACTGTGGCCTGAATGACATGTAGTGCAATTAATATCTTTAACCGCAGAAGCTATTGAAACCCCTTTGATTTTACACTTTGGCCGATGGCATTCCCGGCACAATTTAACCGGCGCAGACATTAACAGGTCATCTTCAACAGACGCATGGGAATTATGACAGGCCGAACACTTCCCTTCCCTGAACGGAACGCATGCATAAGGATCACCGAGCTTCTTATTCAGCTTTTCATGGCACTTAAGGCAAAGCTCTTTTTCTTTATTCACTAAAAGATATTTGTTTTCCCCGCTGTGGGGTAAATGGCACTCTGTACAATTATTTTCCCTCAATGCGCTGTGCAGGGTGGCATTTTCGATCAGGTTCCTTATTTCTTCATGGCAATTCAGACAGATGGTATTAACCTCATAATTCATCAGACCTTTTGTTTTACTGACATGTGAATTATGACAGGTAATGCACTTGCCCTGTTTAAACAGGAAATGCACATACTTGTCCGACAGATCTTTTTTCAGCTCCTTATGGCACTCATAGCAGAGATCGGGTATCTTTGTTTTTAATTTGACCTCTGCAAAGGCGGTATTATTCCAGAATAAAGCAATAAGTGCGGTGAAACATAATGCAAACATTACATTCCGGATTACCATGTATACGATATCCACTGGTTTTAAATTCTGACTTCTGACTTCTGACTTCTGACTTTTTATATTATACATGGCACACCTCACAATCTCCCCTGATAAACGGCTCATGCCTTATTTCCCTCAATAAACCGGGCTCTTCCGTTACATGAGGCTCATGGCAACTTGTGCAGCGCCTGATTTTATCAATCGATTCCCTATGTACTTTTAAGAGCCTTTCCGTATCATCAGAGTGGCACTGGATACATATTGCCGGGTCTTTATCATTGAGCATATATTTTAAATCGGAATAATGTGAGACATGACAGCTCAGACAGTTCCCCTCTTCCATGGAGATATGGCCTTTTCTCACCGTTGTAGTAACCACTCTTGCATGACATGAGAGGCAAAGCTCATTGACCAGGTCCAGCAACTGGTATTTGAGCATGGTTCCATGGGGACTATGGCATTCCGTACACTTTCCTTCCTCCACAGGAAGATGCCTGACACTGCTTGCTATCAGCCCTTTCTTCATAGGCTCATGGCATTTAAAACAGAGCTCTTTCAGCGGCATGACCGTGGACGCAACATAATCACTGGCATGAGGGTCGTGACATGTTCTGCACTCTTTATCCCTGAACGGCTGATGCGCGCTTTCTTCTTCAATATCAAGATACATGCTGTCATGACAGGTCATGCAAAGCCCGGTCGGTGATTTCTTAAGCAGATTATCATATGCAGAGGTATGTGACGTGTGACATTTAGTGCACTGTTTGTCACTTACGGGCTTATGAACATATGTCTTCAAAAACCTGTCCTCCGCTTCTTTGTGGCAGGTATAGCATAAACCGGTCAGAGGAGTCTTGAGCATAACAGGATTATTTGATCCATGAGAGTCGTGGCACTGCGAGCATTCGACATTAGAAAAAGGTTCATGTGTGTATGCTGCCTTTGCCAGGTCTTCTTCAATCCCGGAATGGCAGGTAAAACATATCTTTTTCCCGGATGCCTTTAAATAATACGGGTTTTCAGAGGCATGGGGATCATGGCAGGCAATGCAGCCTTCCTCTTTTATAGGCTTATGCAGGTTGCTGACATTGATTTTCGGTTTTTCATCATGGCAGCTTGTGCAAATATCAATTTTGCCTTTAAGAGTAATCTTCGGATAGTCCGATGCATGCGGACTATGGCAGGTCAGGCATTTACCTTTATCTGTGAGAGGATGCCGGTAATCCGTCCTGAATTCTTTTTCTTCTTTTTCATGGCAGCTATAACAGAGCTTGCCGTCAGGGGCAATAACACCCAGCGGCTCGGGGCCGGTGTTCGGCTTATGGCATGAATCACATTGAACAAGTCTCAGCGGCTCATGAATCGATTCCCTGAGCAGTTTATCATTTGACGAGCTGTGAGACGTGTGACAGCCGGAGCATTCGGCCTGTTCAACAGGATAACCTCTATGAGCGTTACGAAAAGCGCTCTCTCTGAAATTATGGCAGGATTGGCAAAGTTCCACTTCCTCCATTATGAGATTGTCTTTATGTTGAGAACCATGCGCCGCATGGCAGGTAAGGCAGCCTTTGTCAAGAGGTTTATGTCGTTTGGCCCTCATAAAAGGAGCTTTGTCATGACAGGTAAAACACTGCTCATTTCCCACTTCTTTCTGAAGATAAGTGTTGTCTGATGCATGGGCATTATGGCACGGCAGGCATTTGCCCTGTTTAATTACAGTATGTACACTGGCCATATTTTCGACATCCGCCGCCATACCGGTATGGCAGATGAAACAAAGCTTTTTTTCTTCCCGTTCTACGAATGATTTAACAGCAAGCCTTCCGTGGCGAAGGTGGCATGCCTCGCAATCGCGCTCTCTCATCGGTACATGCACATACCTCTTTGCCAGCTCGCTCTTCATCTCCTTGTGGCAATCCATACAGGGTTTAGGCACAAAACCTTTCCGGACCTTTCTTTCAGGCGCGCATGTTACAAAAATGCTGAAAATAACCGCCAGGAAGATAAATCTAAAAAGGAACCGTCTGAATTTAAATGCCATCCCTCTGACCTCCTTATCCGTTCTGACCCGTGGCACAGCGTGGTAGTTAAAATTATTTTTTAAAGATTTCCTCAAATGACCGGAGAGCCTGGTCATTGATTTCTATTACGGCATCTTCTTTTAATTTATTAATATATTCATTGTATGTTGCACGATATTTTTCTTTATAAGCCGCCCTCCCGGCAAATAGCTTTACTTCGTCAAATTCCTTAACTCCTTTTTTAATTTTTTCCATAAGCCGGATTATCCTGTAAACGTTATCAACTTCCAGTATCGGACTTATGTCACCGGGCTTGAGAGTATCTATAATTTCCACTAAACTCCCGGGTAATTGCTCCCTGGTTTTCCATCCGGCAACTCCACCCCTTGCAGCAGCAGGATCGGTTGACCTTCTTTTAGCCAGCCAGGAAAAATTTGCGCCGGCCTTTAAACTGTTCAACACATCCTCCGCCTCTTCGCGTGACTTCAGTGTAATCTGCTGTATCCTGTATCGGGGAGGCTTGGCGAACTCCTCAGGATGGCTCAGGTAGTAATCTTCCACATCCTTGTCTGTAACGGTAATCTCAGGAACTATTATCTTTTTTATAAAAGTATTTTTGACAACCTGATTTTCATAGCGGGCTATCTTATCCTTCAAGTCCGTCCTTCTCTCATAGTGCCGGCTGAGCGCTTCCCGGTCAACCAGTTTGCGGTCAAGCCAGTTTTTAAGCGTGTTTTCTTTTGCTTTATCGCCGTAACGAGGCGGCAGCATGGCTGCAAAATCTCCCACACTAAGCGCCTCATTACCCACCTCAATCAACGGCCTTTCATCCTTTAGCCACTGCTCCCTTTCCTCATCTGTTGCATCCGCTGTAATGGAGGAGAGAATCTCTTTATTAATCTTTACGTCTGCCTCTTCATGAAGTTGAGCCAGATACTCATCACTTCGCTCTTTAATCTTTTGTTTTCTGAGGGCTCTCTCTATATTTCCTCTCACACTGTCGAGTTCCTCATCCGGGGCCTCCTGCCTGCTGATCAATTTTATTATGTAATACTTGTTCCTTGCCTTTATAACATCACTGAATTCACCGGGTTTCAAGCTGTAAACAGCCTCCTGAATAGCAGGACTCATTGATTTCCGCGTAAATATAAATCCTTCTTGCCCTTCTTTTTTGGCCGAATTTGCGGGATATTTGCGGCTGAACTCCCCGAAGTCTTCTCCGCTTTTAAGTTTTGCCAATATTTCCCCTGCCTCTTCTTCAGTCTCCACTTCAATCAGATCAAGGGCGGAACGCTCATAGTTCTCTTTGTAGTAATTAATTATATCTTCTTCTGTAACGGAGACCTTCTCCACTATCTCCTCATTATAAAGCCTTACTACCGATTCCCTCAGTATAAATGCCTGTACTTTTTGCTGAACCTCGGGGAACTCATCCATGCCCATGCGAAGGGCCTCATGAATAATCAACCTGTTATCTATCGCCTGCTGAATGTACCGGGATATATCCAGGGTTTTTGCGGCAGAGAGATCCTCTCTTCTGTGGGATATCTGCAATGCATATTCGATATCTTCTTTTGTGACAGGCTCACCGTCAACAAACGCCAGCATGTCTCCCTGTTTCGGAGTCGTGGCGCAACTTGAGAATATCAGAAGACAGAACACGGAACAGAGAACACAGATCAGTAACTTATTTATTTTTTTCATAATTTAATACGCTATGTATAATCAACTCGTAACTACGCAGGTGCAAAGTGGCAAAGGCACATAGGCACAAAGAGTTACAGAAATACAAGAAAAGTTTTTCATCCTTTTTTTCACTTTGTGCCTTTGCCACTATGTGCCTTTGTGCCTGCCTGAATAGTTACATCAACTCAGCCATTATTTATTTAACAACCATAAATGATTATCGTTAATGCCATTGTCTTAATCCCATGTTTTTTACCAGACTTTCGACTACCCTGTAGGCTACGGTATGGACGGACCTGATTCTTCCCCAGTCAAAGGCAATGACATTTTCTTCGCCGCTTAATTGACGGTTATTATACCATAAAATCTTATTATTTCCGCCGTCCAGAAGCCTGGCGGAAACAGCCGCCTTTGGCGGGGATGAAGCAGCCGCGCCTTTAGTAAAATTATCAACTGCCCCCACTAATATCCCTCTTGCGCCTAACTTTTCCGAGAGGACATTCATATTTTTATAATCCAGTTCTCCTCTATTCCTGATTCTCAGACTTACAATCAAGTCTCTGATATTACCATATTCTATCGGCTCAAATTTCTTATTCTTTAGGAGTTCAACCATAAACATATACATGGCTATCATTCCTGCATTCCTGAAATCAGTGTTATTCTGAAACGGCATTACGGCAATCCTGTATGAATGTTCTGTCTCCCTCTGAAGCGTTTTAACATAAAAAGAAGCAAATAATGTGTCCATAACCCTGGGGATTAAGCTGAAAACAGTGCTCAACCTGCCTAATCCGAGGATACCCGTGAAGTCTTCTCCTGTAGCAGAGGCATAATCCGCCCAGAGGATGCCGCCGTCAGAAGGATCAATCAGCCTTGCCAGGATGCCGAATTCCGGATTTTTTCCTGTTGAAAAGGAAATAACGGAACCTACCAGGATGGCTTTCACCTTAAATTTCTCTTTTATTTTCCGGGCAAGTTCCTTTGAAACATATCCGGTTGACCGGACTCTTTCGTTACATAAATAATCGCTCAGCCTCTCTTCATCCACCACTTCCACTCCTTTTTTTTCCAGATGGCCGATCAATACCGGCATAACATATTTCAGGGCGTCTTTATTATCGGAAAAATTCTCAAAAGGGAAAACAGCCACTCTATTGCCGGTTTCTTCCACCGGTACGGCTGAAGCTATAGCTTCCGGTTTATCCACAGGTTTTGCTTTTTCCTCACCGGGGGGAACAGTTTCCGTCTTTTCTTCAACTCCAATAGCGGGCTCTTCCTGAAGGGCCGCCGGCGGCTCTGCCGGCAATTCCGCAGTCATTGTCCCAGGCGGCTCACCAACTGTTTTTTCTTCAGTTTTCTCAAAAGGTTCTTCTGCAGGAAACGTTTTTATCTTTTCTGACTCTTCCCCGGAGGGAATAACTTCCGCTTTTGCTTCAACTCCCTCAGACAGCTCACCAGGGAGGAGGGTCTCTGAGATACCTGCTGGTTTTTCTATTTCCTTCCGGGCAGGTACAACCTCAACCTCTTTCCCGGCTCCCTCATGCGGTTTTTCTACGGGAACCGTTTCTACCTTCCTTACAGCTTTTTCCACTCTTCTCTCAGGCGGCTGAACCTCCGGTTTTTCCTCAATTTCACCGGATTTTTTTTCTATGGGAACCCCTCCGGTCTTTTCCACTTTTTTTTCTATCTCTTCTCTCAGACTGCGGATATTTAATTTGACTTTTCCCGTATAGATAGAATAAGAGAGAACGACAGAGAGCAATATGATGAAGATTGCAACTATTCTCTTCATTAATCCATATCTCCGGCAGGAATCTTTTCAATTGAAGCTTTATAATTTACGCAGAAAAATGAACGCATATATTAAATTCAGGAGAATAAAAATCGTTACTATTCAGCCGCGGCCCGACCTCATTAGACCTGTATATTTCCGCATACTGAAATTCAGGGTTCAATTTACAAAATTGAACCCTCTGTAAATTGCTGAAAAACTTAATTGCTAATATTCAACAAGCGTCCGGATCGATTCTCTTACCAGCATCAATACTGTTTCACTGATTGTCTCATGCCTTGCCCCGAAATGCCGCGCCCAAAAGCTGGCTCCTCCCCTGGTTTGCGTTATTGACCAGACTATAGAGCCACTGCCTGCATCCGCCATCATTAAGCTGATTGTAACCTGAGGCGCAGAGACATTTCCCATCTTTGCTTCACCGTATTCTTCAACAACGCCCAGAATCAGCGCCTCAACTTTAAGGGATTTACCCAATGCCCTGATCTGATTTGAATTAAGTGATGAGACTGATTTAATGCCGAGATTATTAAAAGCGCTCTTAACATCGCCGGGCAACACAACATCAACAAGCCCTGAAGCTAACAGCTCGCTGATAACCACCTGTCTTACAATCTCACCGGCATATTTGTCATTTGTCAAATTATCGAGAGGCAATACAGCCACTTTCTTATAAAAGCTGAAATCTATATCCTCACTGATATGGTATACCGGTATATTGCCGCGACATCCCGTAACAGCAAATAGCAAAAAAACCGTAAGAGCAAAAATATTTTTCTTTAATAACACCATAATATTCTCCTTTTTTAGTCCATATATTAGTCGATAGTCCATGGTCGATAGTCGATAGTACTTTGCCATGGACCATGGACTATGGACTAATATATCGTATCAAAAATCTCCTTTACCACCTTTGCGGAAGTATTATCCAGGGTCATGCCTTCAGTGCCGAAGTGTCTGGTCCAGAAACTCGCGCCTCCTGATGTATGCCATACCGACCAGATAATATTACCGCTTGCCGTATCAATCAATGTCAGATCAATGGATACCTCGGGGTAAGAGACCGTGATCCCCTTACTGATACCGAATGCTTCCACCGAGCCTTTAATAACAGCTTCTGCATCTAACATTCTCCCCATTTCCTGTATATCTTCAGTCCGTATGGAGTCAATCGATCTCACCTTCAGCTCCCTTAATGTCATGATAATCTCTCCCGGTTCAATAACATCAATTCCTCTTGAGAGGAGTTCAATAATAACTTTACTTCTGATCTTTCCGCCTGCATATTTATCGGATGTAAAGTTTTCGAGAGGCAATACAGCGACGGTCCTGACAGCGCTAAAATCAAAATTCGGACGGACATATTGCTTCATGCCGTTGCTGCAACCGGATATAAAAAAAATTAACAGGCAAAATACCGGAAGGGATCGATATAATCGCCTCTGTTTTCCCCTCTTTTCAGTCTTGCTCATAACCTTCCCCTCTTATCCGGACAGTTGAATTTTCTAAAAAAATCCAATGCTTATTATAAGTTGCGTTTTCAGAATCTGCAATTAAAATTCGTATTAAAACGGTAACTTCCGGTCTTATTATCCTCTTTTCGTTGTGTATAAGCATAAGTAAAACGGACACTCGCAAATTTTGTTATATACCATATTGCATAGGTTCCCAATGTATCTGTCTTTACAGGACCCGGTCTGGAATCACTATGCTGATAGTTCATGTTTAATCTGAGTACCCGCAGGGGGAGCCAACCCATTGACATTCCCTCTGATGTGCTCACATCGCCGTTTGAATCAGATACCTTGAAATTACCCGTAATGTTGATAAACCTGCCGGGCCGGTAACTGATTACTGTGGAGCCTTCTCTCGAACGCGAAGATGAAGCGGTCGAGGCTGCCCAGCTAAAAGCGTAATTCAGCGCTCCGGACATCCTCCTGGTAATAGCAGCATCAATGAAACCGCTTACCTGGCGGGATGAAGATACGCCGCCGCTCGCAAATGATTTTGACCTCGTATATCCGAAGTCGGTAACCATGTTTACGCCCCTGTAAAGTTTTGACCCTATACTCAAAAACGAAGAAAGGTTTGTGGAATTTTTCTCATTAAAACTGTAACTGTCACTCTTTGTTAATGAAAGAGTAGCATCAAGAGTCGGAAGAGGATCAGACTTGAAAGATAAATTATAGCTATTTGAAGCGGCATCTGTCTCCCCTTTATTGTCAAATGCTTCACTCCGTTGAATACGAAATGTCGTAGTAAGCAATCTGTGTGTCAACCATCTGGAAGACATGCCATAGCTTCTTGCTGTATTGCTGCTGAAATTCTCTTTTTCATCGCTTACCGAATCACTGAATATGTTTCCGATAATGCCGCTGAGAGAATTTATGATTGATATGGGATTCTGGTCCGTTCTGTTTAAAGAGTAATGAAATCCAAGAGTCAGTTTCGTCAGCGGTTTCAGCGAAACGTTAAAATTCAGCCCCTGAGTAAATGATGTCGAAACTGTGGTAAGGATATCATCGTCAGGGGTATCTGTTCCATAAGCCCTGATTTCCGTTACAAATACATCCGGCACATCAGATGCCTGTAAATTTACTGCCTTAAAAAAGGATGCGCTCAGGGGATCCGAAAACTCTATTTCGTAACGGTATACATCATTGACTGTATCAAAAACTATTGATACAGTCCGGATAGTTACCTGCGACCACGTGCCTGCCTGATTAAAATTGCTTTTGAATACATTCCAGTTATTTAAATTATTTAAAGCAGCCTCAGTGCCGATATCTTTATTTACATAAATATATAATCTGTCTACAGATCTTCCGGACGATACCATGACCCCGATATTATGAAACACGCCTGCAGCGCTCAGATCAATTCCTGCAGATGTATTGAAATCGTTGTCAATGAGTCTTCCTTCGGATAACAGGACATCCACATCTTTTTGAGCCGCATTTGTGCTTTTTGCATAAAGCCCGCCAAGAGGTGTCCTCTCATTTAACACAGTGCCGGCCTGAGTAACAAATTGCCTGTTTTTATCACGCGAATAGTTCCCCTTGTAGTTTACGGAATAGTTCGCTTTCCCGGCCCAGAAACGTCCGGAGTATCCCAGGTTATAGTTGTCTGAGAAAGTGGCATTTATGGATTTGTACGCCAAACTCAACGGTGTTCTGTTTATATTGTACGAATAGTTAATCGTATACCGGAGTTGCAGATCACTGGACGGCAACTCATAGGCGGATATTACGGAATATGATCTGTCTGTAGTGTCCACGCCCTTAACAGAAAGATGGTCAAAATTCCTCTGCTCATCAAATTGAATGCTTAAGGAGGGCAATGCCTCAGGCGTTATATTAAAGCTGGAGTAATAAAACTCGGTAGTTCTCCTGCTCTCATTACTTAAATGCGCGGTTGTCCACTGTTCCCTGCGGCGGTAGCCTGCATTCAGGTCATACATGGGATTCGCAAAATTTAAATCCAGTGCCGGTTCCAGTGACCTCCGGTAGGTAGTTGTGATTTCACCGTCAGAGTCTATTGCATCGGCATCGGCAAAGTTTGTTCTTAAATTAATCTGAGAAGTAAACATTGGTGTAAATGAATGCTGAAAGTTCAGATATAAATTCCGGTTAAATGTATCGGTTCCTGATGTCATTTCACCTTCTTCAAAGTTTTTGGAAGTCCCGTTATTTATATCAAACCGTCCGCTGAGCTCCTGTGTGAATGCGTAAGGGCTGCTCAAAAGTAATACTATTATCAGGGCGGTGGTTTTACATACTATGTGCCTCATAATCAGTCATCAGTCGTAAGCGTTCACAGTTATCAGTTTACGGTTCACGGTTTTTTAATGCATTATGTAATGCCTGAAGCATTTTTGATAGTAACTTCTCATAGAGTCGATTCTCCAATTTTTATATTCTTTCAATAACCGTTAACTGTCAACCGTAAACAGTTAACATCAGCCACCACTCAATAACAATGGCCGATGACCAGAGACATATTTAACGATTGCAGCATTCCCTGCTACTTTGGAAATACCGCAATTCCATAAGGTCTTTTGCCAACAGAAATAACCCGTTCTTCCCTCTTTGCTGTTTTATCTATGACAGATATATTATCCGAGCCCCTGTTGACTACATACAGTTTCCTGCCTTCGGGATCCATCACAAGAGACTTCGGAGAACTCCCGACGGAAATGGTTCCCATAACAGGGGGCATAACCGTTTTAAGATAATCAAACCCCCCTGAAAAAGGTTTGATAATGATTATTTCACCGGGCGACTCTTTAAGAAGATAAATCCTGTCAAAAGCCGGATCAGCAACCACACCCGTTATGGAAAATCCGACATTATTAATAACGCTGACAGCTCCGGCTATATTGCCTTTAACGGTTTGCAGGATATCTATGACAGAGAGTTTGTCGGAGTCATAATTCGCCACATAAACTTTACCTCTCCGGTAGTCTACGTAAATTGCAACAGGCCTCCATTCTACACCAAGGGTCATAACCTCTACACTCTTCTTTGTGGCTGTGTCTATTCTCAACACAGAGATATCATTGGAATCCTGATTGACTACATACACGTTTAAAAACCTTTCACGATAACTCCTCAGGACATTAATATCCTCAAAGCTGAGGAAGCTTGCCGTTATAAGCTCATCTATCGACGGGTCAACTGCTATTGCTGTCGGACCGCGTCCTACATCTATTTTTTCCAGCTCCTGATAAGTTGTTGTGTCAACTACGGAAACGCTGTTAGAGCCGTAATTGGCCACAAAGAGCAGATCCTCTTCAGAGGAGAGGCCGGCAACTGCTATTCCCTCCGGTCTCCTGCCGAACCTGATCGGAATCTCATTCTCTATTTTGTTGGTAGTGGGGTCAATCACCGAAATGCTGTTCGAACCTGAATTGGCCACATAAACCTTCAGACGATCTCTATTCTTTGAAGTAGCAATGCCCCTCGGCTTTTTTCCTACCATTACTGTAGCCGCTATTTCACCTGATTGTCTGTTGATAACCGAGACATTATCGGAATCCTCATTGGTCACATAAATAAGCAGCGAACTTAATTCCGGTGTCTGGCTTCTCACACTGAATACCGGCCTGAACATATACCCCTCCTGGATGGATGCGTCAGGGTTCCAGTTCAAAAACAATGTAGTATTCTGATGTTTCCTCAGGGAAACATCAATATCAATCTCTATCCCTTCGGGCGGCAGCGCCAGATGCGCGGTTCTCCCTTTTTTCCTGATCGAAGCCTCTGTTACAATCAGTTGAAGTTTCTTATATCTCCCCTCAGGCAGCGCTTTTTCACCTAAGAGAATCTGGCTGCCTTCCACGATATGAGAGTTAACGCCTATCGGGCGGTTCATCACCTCTCTTGCTGTCCCGTCCTCTTCAATAATATTTATTGCCGACAGCTCGAAGGTGATATCCGGCAAAACCTTGTCAGGGCCGTTCAGAAATAGGGTTATCTGTGTGTTCAATCTCTTGTACAGACCTTCCGTTTCATCGGTTGTAGCGCAACCTGTTAAAAAAACAAGAAGCAGGAAGCAAGGAACAAGAGATAATATTTTAATTTTTTTCCGGTTCATGTTCATTAGCCAATGGACAATGGTCAATGAAAATAACCATTCTCCGGTGAGTGCAGTTTGTTTACCGGGAGCTGAATACCTGTACACGCTGATTAAATGTATCCGCAATTATGATCCTGCCTTCGTTGTCGACAGCCAGATCAACCGGATACTGGAACCACCCTTTCCCCCAGCCCATACCGCCGAATTCAAAAATAAACGTGCCTTTCCTGTTATATACGGTTACAGTATGCCGCATATAATCAACTACATACATTCTCCCGTTCTGATTATCCACGCCTACTCCCCTCGGACGGCTTAACTTGCCGGTGCTCCCGCCCTTTTCGCCGAATTTCATAATAAAATTCCAGTCTTTATCATAAACATATATTCGCCCCTCTTCTTCGCTGACCAGATAAATCCTGCCTTCTTTATCCAGAATCACATTAGTTATTATCGCTTTTCTGTCTTCTTCCTCCGGCGATAATATATCTATCAGACGGCCTTTACCGTCAACATACAGAACACCGGCATAATAACTTGCAGCCACGTAAAAATTCCCCTTTTTATCAACAGCAATACGATAGGGGACAAACGATTCAGAGCCTTTAAAACCTTTCAGATAAATATCACGCTCCCACTTCAGACATGCATTGAAAACCGATATCCTGTGTCTTGAGTTAACATCCCTCGCAGACTGGGCTACATAGAGATTGCCGGACGCATCCATGGTCAATCCCTGGGGCGATTCAATACCGTTCTTTTTATCCAGTGTATACAGCGGGAAAAAATCCGCTGTAAAAATAATAATCCTGCTTCTGCCGTCAATAAGATAAACTTCATCCGAGGATGGGTCGGCAAATACAAACGAAGGGAAATAAAGCTTTCCGCCTTCCTCATCCGTAGATATACTTTCCTGATATGTTATAACCCTGCTAAGCTGCTGCGCATCAATTTTTTGAGGAATGCCATATAAAAACCACAGAACAGAGAGCGCAAAAGTGAGAGCAGAGAGTGAAAAATTCAGCCTGTTTGCCCGGTTTTCCTCTTGATATTTACCCATTTCTATCTTGAACCAAAATAAAATAGTTTACCTTATAGGGTATGCTAATCAACAAATAGTTATTCATTATAAGTTCAGTGGTAATCCGGCAAGCAAATAATAGATTGTTGACGCCCCTTAATCCAGATAACGGATAACTAATAACGAGTCTGTGGTTTTTATGTGAATTTTCGGATTAGTCTTAAATAATAGCAATAACTTACGACGTAATTCAATGTATTTATAGCTTTATTAATTTTATTTCAAAACTTCGGAGCTCTGACCGGAGAACATCTGCTTTATAGTATTCTCAGGAGGCTCTTGCAAAAGTCCCTGCAAAATAACCTGTGCCGTCATACCCGTGAAAACGGGTATCCAGAAGTCTTTGTTTTTTAAATAAACTGGATTCCCGATTACTACCTCGGGAATGACAAAACAAGACTTTTGCAAGAGTCTCTCAGGAATAATCTTTTTATTATTCGAATTCAGGCAAAATCTTGACAATTTTTCCCCGGCGTGGTAATGTTCATAATATGAACGTTCAAAATCTGAACAAAAAAGATCCGGGGAATCCGGACAGTTATAAGTCACTCCTGATGCTTGATGAGATTTCAAAGGGAGAACCCCTCTCCCAGAGGGATTTGAGCAAAAAGCTCAATATAGCTCTTGGCCTTGTTAACTCATATATAAAAAATCTTGTTTTAAAAGGCTACATTACTATAAAAGCAATACCATCCAAAAGATATGCTTATTATCTGACATCTCAAGGTTTTGCAGAGAAAACACGATTAACATATCACCATCTTCAAAACTATACAAACCTTTACAAGAACGCCAGGAGAGATTTTCAGCAGCTTTTCAATAAACTGTATATTAATGGCATCAGAAAAGTTGTGTTTGCCGGAATTGATGAAGCTACGGAAATAGCATTCCTTTCACTGCAGGAAGTTGATATAAAGTTTGAAGGTGTTGTTGACGATAATAAGGAGGGCAAGAGTTTTTTTAAAACAGTCGTGATGCCCTTTGCTGAAATCAATAAAATTGATTGTGACGGAATAATCCTGACAGCTTTTATAAAAAGAGATAATGTGTATGAGAAGCTTTTAGAGAACGGCGTTCCCCGTGAGAAGATACATACAATCTATCAAATTGCAAAAGATGAACAAAAAAGCGATTAACAAGAATTCAGAATTCAGAATTCAGGAGCCGGGAGTCAGGAGTCAGGAGTCAGAATGAAAAGAGAAAAAGCTAAAGAGTTTCAAGATTTGATAGTCTGTCAAAAAGCGTCTCAATTAGGAGAAATAAGTAAATTGTTAGAGGCATATTCCAAAGCAATCCTGGATTCTGGCTACTGACTCCTTCACGGGATATCTTAGATACCCGGTGAACTATTACAAAAAAACAAGTTATATGAATAACGACATTAAGATTACATACACCCCGAAAGGACCGGACATCGAGGGCACAAGCGGCCCGTTTCTGACAAGCCGGCTTATGTGGCGCGAGCTTGCCTCTGCAAGAGAGCTTATCTGGAGATTGTTTCTAAGAGACTTCAGCGCAAAATATCGCCAGTCTGCGCTCGGTGTCGTTTGGGCCTTGCTGATGCCTCTTGTCATGGTTGGGATGTTTGTAGGCATGAACCGTTCGGGAATACTTACCATCCAGGACGTCGGCATCCCCTACGCACTTTACGCCGTTATCGGGCTTACCATCTGGAGCGTCTTTACCGTTGGCCTGACCGCCTGTACCAGTGCCCTGATCACTGCCGGCCCCATGGTTATAAAGATAAATTTTCCAAAGATTGCCCTGATCCTTGCCGCATCCGGCCAGGGTGTGGTGGAGCTTCTGATCCGCATGGTTCTTATTGCCCTTGCATTCCTTTACTTCGGTGTAGGGCCGAGCTGGGGAGGACTGTTTATTGGACTAATATGTCTGATCCCGATTTATCTCCTAATGACCGGTATAGGATTTGTTTTGTCCCTGGCTGCAGGTGTGCTCAGGGATATAGTCAATGTATTGAACCTGGCACTTATGGGGGTCATGCTGCTTACACCCATCCTATACCCTATAACCGGAGACAGCCTCTTAGCCCGCGCCAATGCATGGAACCCCTTTAATTATCTTGTGAATGTGCCGAGGGATTTTATAGTCAAGGGAGATACTGAATTCATGAGTGAATTTATCTGGGTCACACTGTTGTCGGTAACTGTCTTTTACATGGGATGGAAGCTTTTTTACCTGGCTCAGACAAAGATTGCGGAAAGAATTTAGAGGCCGTGAATGGAGAAAGATATAAAACCGTGAAACGAGAATGGAGAAATGAGAACAGTGAAAGGAGAGACAAAAAATTAAAAACACGGCATTTCGTGCGCATAAAAAGCTGGATGTCTGGAATGAAGCGGTAGCTTTAGCAACGGACATTTATAAGGTTACTGATGGTTTTCCAAAGACAGAATCTTACGGAATTACCAGTCAAATGCGACGGGCTGCTGTTTCAGTGCCAAGCAATATTGCTGAAGGGGCTGCCCGCTCCGGGAAAAAAGAATTTGTACAATTTCTTAATATAGCCGGTAGTTCTTTGAGCGAATTGGATACCCAAATGGAAATATCTTTTAAGCTTGGATATATAAGTCAGGCAGAAAAACAAGCTGTGGATTCAAAAATAAGCAATGTAGCTCAAATGTTGGCAGGACTGATTAAATGGGCAAAGAAAGGCCGAGAATAGAGAATCGGGAAACGAGAATCGTAGAAGCCGAGAAAGGAGAAACGAGAATGGAGAATGGTAAAGGCTGTAAGAAGAAAAACAATTCACTATTCACAATTCTCATTTCACGAACAATATGAATATTTTTGCAGTTAACGATTCACAATTCACTTTTCACGATTCACGGTAGTTACCATGAATGATACGATCATCAAAGTAGACAATGTTTCAAAAAAATATTGCCGTTCTATAAAGCACACGATGCTCTATGGCGCAACTGACCTTACCAGAAGCTTTCTCGGACTCAATCAGCGCACGGAAAGACTCCGAGATGGTGAGTTCTGGGCAGTGGATGATGTGAGTTTTGAACTTAAGAAAGGAGAGACACTTGGTATTATTGGCCCCAATGGCTCCGGTAAATCCACCATGCTAAAATTGCTTAACGGCATTTTCATGCCGGATAAAGGCAAAATCGAGATAAATGGCCGCGTTGGTGCATTAATAGAGGTTGGGGCAGGTTTTCATCCAATGCTTACGGGAAGGGAAAATATCTATGTTAATGGCGCTATACTCGGGATGAGTAAGAAAGAAGTAGATAAGAGATTTGAGGAGATTGTAGAATTTGCGGATATAGGGGATTTTATAGATTCGCCGGTGAAACATTATTCCAGTGGAATGTACGTGAGATTGGGGTTTTCTATAGCAGCGCATGCAGAGCCGCATATCCTGTTAGTTGATGAAGTGCTGGCAGTGGGTGACATGTTTTTTCAATCCAAATGTATCGTAAAAATGAAGGATATGATTGACAAAGGGGCCACACTTCTTTTCATTAGTCATAATACTGGAGCAGTGAAAAGTGTTTGTAAAAAAAGCATTTTGCTTAATAAGGGAAAATTAATAGATTATGACAAATCTGATAAGGTTGTGGCAAAATATTTTTCTTTAAAAGTCCAGAGCGAACAATATGTTATTAAAGATGTGGCAAAAAATAATGGTAACTCGGAACCTCTGCCTGAATCGTCAAAAAAAGGTGGCGAAATTTTTATTAATAATGCTGAATTCCAGAAAAGGGCATCATTTCAAAGGGTTCAGAACGGAAAGGCCAGTTTTGCAAATGTCCAGTTATTGGATGAGAATGGAAATGAGATTCAGTCTGTTGAATACGAACAAAATGTAATACTGAGAATGGCTTTTGAAATACATGAAGATATGGATTTATTAGGGTGTGGCTATCATATAAGAGATAAAAACGGTGTTGCTGTAGTTCATTCGGGCTTTAATATTGAAAACAAGATACTTAATTCCGTAAAAAAGGGAGAAAAGTATCTTATAGATTGGAGATATAGAATGTCATTAATGCATGGACAATATAATATTGCTTGTATTATATCGATACCCATTGATATTGAAAGTGCAAAGGTAGATTATTGTGATTTTATTCCTTTGGCTGTGCTATTTGAGATGCAACCACGAAAAGGTGCACAACTATATGGCTTTATCCATTGGGAAAATGAGGTTGTAATTGAAAAAATTTAACTGTTGAAGACACTATTGTGGATTTTACTTAAGGTTTTAGCAGGAGGTTTTGAATGAAAATTTATAAAATTTTTCAGGAGGATAACTTAGGGCAAATCGAATGAATGCCGATACTTCACCGATATTCATAATGAGTTCAGAGAGATCTGGCAGTAATCTGTTAAGAACGCTCCTATCGAATCATTCAGATATTTGCGCACCCCCGGCACCTCACCTCATAGTATCATTTAAAAATGCAATTCCTTATTACGGGCTTTTGTCTTCCAAAGACAATGCTAAAAAATTATTCGAAGATATGATAGTCATTGTAAATCATCGTTTGCATAATTGGAGACTGAAAATAGAATTTGAAGAAATGTACCATAAATATAGACCTAAGGAATTTTTTGATTTTTTTAATTTATTTTACAATGAAAAAACTTTTCTAAGTAATAAAAAGCGGTTTGTATGCAAGGAAAATGCGATCTTTAATTTTGCAGTTGAAATCATTGATTATTACAAATCAGCAAAATTTATATATATATACCGTGACCCCAGAGATTATGTTAATTCATGGATGAATATGCCCTTAGGACCTAATACACCTCTTGATGCAGCTTCTCTCTGGTATCATGAGCAGGAGAAATGCAACACTTTACTTGAAACATTAGATAATAAAGTCTTCAGTGTTAAATATGAGAATTTACTGAAAAATACTCATAAGATTATCACAGATTTGTTGTTGTTTTTGAGTGAACCAGTTGAGGATGCCTGCTTTCAGGTTCAGCCCAAAAATCAGGATTTACTATTTAGTGAATATTGGAAAAACTTAAACAATGAAATAATGAGGACAAACTATAAAAAATATATAGGAAGCTTTAACATTAATACTATCAATATGATAGAAACTGTTACTAAAGACTATATGATAAAACTTGGCTATGAGTTTGAGACAAATGCCGACTGGGAAAACTCAAAAAATTATATGTTTAAAAATAAATTAAAGAGGATTATTAGAGATTTCAGAGACCGCTTAACGAACACAGAAACTCGCAGGAGTATAACAGACCGTATAGTTTTAAGGGATGCACTTATTAAAAACCGCCAAGAAAATAGTGAAAAGATTTTAAATAATACTAAATCTTAATGATCAGCTGATATGAAACTAAACTTAGGCTGCGGAGATGTATATTTTGACGGTTGGGTAAATATTGATATGGAATCTGAAAAAGCTGACTTGAAGCATGATTTGAGATCGCCCCTACCTTATGATGACAGTTCTGTGGATTATATTTACAATGAACATTTCATTGAACATTTAACAGTTAAAGAGGGTGTAATATTTTTGTCAGATTGTCATAGGGTTCTCAAAAAAGGCGGGATACTAAGGGTAGCTACTCCCGACCTTGACTATCTACTGTTTAGGTATTTTTTCTTTTGGAAATGGCGTACCTGGTACAAGAAATACGGATATGAATGGATTAAGACTAGGGCCGAGATGGTGAATATTGCTTTTAGAGAGTGGGGACATCAATACTTGTATAACAAAGAGGAACTCAAACGTCGTTTAAAAGAAGCAGGCTTTGAGAATGTCTATAAACAAAAACAGAATAAAAGCAGATATCCTGAGTTTAAAAATATAGAAACGAGAAAGGAATCAAGACTGGTTATGGAGGCTGTAAAATAGAAAACTCCAAGGTAAATTTATGAAGTTAGCCATTATGCAACCGTATTTGTTCCCTTACATAGGGTATTTTCAATTGATAAAAGTTGTTGATAAATTTGTGATATACGATGATGTCAATTATATACTCAGGGGATGGATAAACAGGAATAAGATACTTTTAAAAGGAAAAGAATATATGTTTACGCTTTCGTTGAGTAAACATAGCCAGAACAAACTGATAAATGAAATCCTTATTTACAATGAAGATAGGAGTAAAAAAAGGTTGATAGAAACAATAAAACATGCTTATTCCAAAGCGCCTCAATACGCTACGGTTTTCCTGTTATTAAAAGACATTGTTTTAAACAGTGAAGAGAGACTGTCTAAGTATATTGAATACAGTTTAATAAGAATAATAGATTTTTTGGGAATAAAAACAAAGTTATTATTTTCTTCAAGTATCGATAAAAATAACAGCTTAAAGGGACAAAAAAAAATACTAGAAATTTGTAAAATTCTTAAGGCAACGGAATATATTAATCCGATAGGCGGCATGGGAATTTATAGCAAAAAGAGATTCGAAAAGAACAATATAGGTCTTTATTTCATTAAAACAAAGAATATAGTTTACAGGCAATTTAACAATGACTTTGTGCCAAATCTTTCCATAATAGACGTCTTGATGTTTAATTCAAAAGATGAAGTGAAAAAATTATTAAGTGCATACGAGTTGATTTAACTAAAAAATCGGTAGGTTTTTTGGTTAATGCTAAATAATAAGGAGTAATACAGTTGGAATTTGAGAGACGCGAGGAACATAAAAGGAATGAAAAACTTGAGGAAATATTAAAAGATATTAATGGAATGCTTGCCCCGGTAGAATCCCAGTCAATACAATCCTTCAAAAAGAACAAGTACCCTATAGTATTAATTATGGGCAGCCCGCGAAGTGGAACAACATTATTGTTACAATGGCTGGCAAGTTCAGGATATTTTTGTTACCCGACAAACATGCTTTCGAGATTTTACGAATTCCCCTATATCGGTTCCAAAATTCAGCTTATGCTGACAAAGTATGACTTTAATAATGAGATATTTGATTTTAAAGAAGAGATTCCTTTTGACTCGAACCTTGGAAAGACCAAAGGAGCCCTGGCGCCTAATGAGTTTTGGTATTTTTGGAGGCGTTTTTTCCATTTTGGCGAAATACAGCAATTGAACGAAGAGGAATTGGCATCAATAGACCATCAAAAATTTGTTTCAGAACTTGCAGCGATAGAGGCTGTGTTTGACAAACCCTTTTCCATGAAGGGTTTGATTGTCAACTGGAACATACCGTTTATCACCAGTATAGTAGAGAAAGTCTTATTTATTTATATAAAACGCCATCCTTTTTATAATATTCAATCTTTATTAAATGCAAGGATAAACTATTATGATGATATAAAAGCATGGTATTCTTTCAAGCCTCCTGAATATGTTGATTTAAAAAATTGTAGTCCTTATGAACAAGTTGCAGGTCAGGTCTATTTTACAAATCGTGCGATTGAAGAAGGACTGGCAAGAGTAGAGGATGCAAAAGTTTTAGAAATTGCATATGAAGAATTCTGTCAGTCACCAGATTTAGTGTTTAAGCAAATAATAAACAAGTTCAAACTTCAAGGATATCAAGCTGATTGGCCATATAAAGGTCCAGCAAGATTTAGCAATACCAATAAAATTTCTTTATCATGCGAAGAACAAGAAAAAGTAATGAATGCTTATAGACATTTTTCTGGAGAAACATTAACATTATGACTCAAAAAATCACACCATTCCCGGAACCTATCTATATTACGCGTCCAATCCTACCGGACTTAAACGAACTGTCTGAAAAACTCAAAGAGGTTTGGGCATCTCAACGTCTTACAAACAGGGGTCCTCAGCATGAGTTATTTCAAAAAGAGCTTCTTAGTATACTAAAAGTTCCTTATCTTTCGTTATTTAACAATGGAACAATTGCCCTCATAGTAGCATGTCAGAGCTTACGTCTTTCTGGTGAGGTTATCACGACTCCTTTTACTTTCCCGGCAACACCTCATGTTCTGACCTGGAATAACATAAGACCCATATTCTGCGATATTGATCCGGTCACTATGAATATTGACCCTAATAAAATAGAGTCAATGATTACCCCTCAGACAACGGCAATTTTGGCAGTTCATGTTTTTGGTACACCCTGCGATGTTGTAAAGATTCAGGAAGTAGCTGAGCGTTATGGCTTAAAAGTTATTTATGATGCTGCACACGCCTTTGGTGTTGAGGTTGACGGAATAGGAATAGGGAATTTTGGCAATATTTCAATGTTCAGTTTTCATGCAACAAAATTATTTCATACAGTAGAGGGAGGAGCACTTACATTTAACGATAAGAATCTAAAAGCTCAAATAGATCTTTTGAAAAACTTTGGCATTAAGAATGAAGAAGAAGTAGTAATGCCGGGAATTAATGGCAAGATGAATGAAATACAGGCTGTGATAGGCATTGAAGTATTAAAATATGTTGATGAAGAAAGAAATAAAAGAAGAGTTCTTTTTGACACTTACAGACAGTGTTTAAAGGATATAAATGGTATTACATTTTTAGATAAAATTCCTGATATTAGAAATAGCTACCAGTATTTTGTAATCAGAATAGATGAGAAGCTTTTCGGAAAATCTCGTGACTATGTTTACAAAAAATTTAAAGAATATAATGTATTTACAAGAAAATATTTTTACCCATTATGTAGTGATTATACTTGTTATAAACAGCTACCATCTTCTACCCCATCAAACTTGCCGGCAGCCCAGAAAATTGCTCGTGAGGTTTTATCCATACCTTTTTATGGAGGTCTCTCAACGGATGACGTGGGGAAAATATGCAATATCTTAAAAAAAATCAGGAATACTTAAAATATGCCAAAAGTTAGTATTATTATTCCATCGTACAATCATGAAAAATATGTTTCCGAAGCAATTCAAAGCGTTTTGGATCAAACATTTCAGGATTTTGAGATTGTCATTACTGACGATGGTTCTACTGACAGGACGGTTGAGGAGATAAAAAAGTTTACAGACCCGAGGATAAGACTCTTCACCTTTGAAAAAAATCAGGGAGCAGCAGTTGCTTCTACAAATTGTATTACTGAATCAAAAGGTGAATATATTGCGATGTTGAGTTCAGATGATATATTTTCGCCTCACAAACTTGAAAAACAGGTTGAATTCCTTGATGAACACGCTGATGTTTGGGCGGTCTTCGGGTATGCTCAGATTATAGATGAAGATGGAAATAATTTTACCGATGAGAATCATTTTTATTGCAATATTTTCAGACAACCCAACAGGACCCGTTTTGAATGGTTGAATTACTTCTTTTACAACTGGAATTGTTTATGTCATCCAAGTGTACTGGCTCGTCGGGATGTGTATACGAAAATAGGTCCGCCTGATCAGCGATATGCCCAATTAGGAGATTTTTCACGCTGGGTAAAGGTCTGTCTAAAACATGAAATTTATATTATTCCGGAAAACTTAATTAAGTTCAGAGTTCGAGCAAAAGAAGAAAATGCAAGCGGAAACAGACCTGAAGTCATAATAAGAGGACATTTCGAAATGACTCAAATTTTGAGAAGTTTTTTAGAAATAGAAACAAGAGATGAATTTTTAAAGATATTTCCGGAGGCCTCAAAATATGGAGGACAAATCGAAAAAGATGTGATCCCGTTTTTTATTGCAATGCTTGCTCTTGATACAGAGTCTGCTATACATCAATATTTTGGAATTAATGTATTGTTCAATTTGCTTGGCAATAAAGATACTGCAGAGAAAGTAGAAGAAAAATATGGGTTTAGATATATTGATTTCATTAAACTGACCGGGAAATATGATCTTTTCAAACCAAATGTAGAACAGAGGTTGGCAGAGCGTGAGGTACAGCTCCAGGAGTTGCTGAACTCATGGAGCTGGAGGATGACCACACCTTTGAGGTGGTTGTATAAACATCTCAGAAAAGAAGGAAAATAATGGAATTATCAATAATAATTCTTACTTATAATGGTGAATTTTATCTGGATGAGGTTTTGGCATCTATATTCCACCAGAAAACACAATTTTCGTTTGAGGTTATCATTATAGATTCGGGGTCAAGTGATAGATCCCTGGAGATCATGGAAAAGCATCCTGTCAGGATTCACAGGATTCCGAACAGTGACTTTGGACATGGTAAAACAAGAAATCTCGGGGTTAAGCTGTCATCTGGCCAGTATGTGGTTTTTCTAACTCAGGATGCTACGCCTGCTAATGAATACTGGCTTGAGAACCTTGTAATGCCTTTGACTGAGAACACAGATGTTGCAGGCACATATAGCTGCCAAATTCCACGACCTGATTGTAACCCTTGTGAATGGCGGGACATAGAATTAAGGACACCACCTGTCGGTATGGTTAAGAAGGTAAACTTCGAAGACGACCTGCAGAAGAATGCCTACGAAAAGCACTATCAACTTTTCATGAGGTTTTCAAACGTAAGCTCCTGTATTAGAAAAGAAGTTTTGGATAAGATGCCTTTTAAAGAAAATATCACTATGATGGAAGACCAGGAATGGTGCAAACGAGCAATTGAAGCAGGTTATACGATTATTTATGATGCCTCATCGGCAGTTTACCATTCGCATAATCACTCTTTAAGAATGATATATAAGCGGCACCATGACTTTGGAAGTTCTCTTAAGGATTTCACCGACTTTAACTTTGCCTTTAAGAGTGTCTTTATTCACATGTTTTTTGAAAGCCTCTGTGATTTTCCCTTTATTATAAGACAGTCGACAAAGCCTTTATGGAAACTAAAATGGATCATTAAATCTCCTTTTATTCGCTTTGCCATGTACTACGGACTCTTTAAAGGATTACAACATGGATAAGAAACGCAGTCTCCATTTTGAAGGCTGTTACTTGGGAAGTGCTGCATATATTGAGGTTGGGGAGTAATCTCAGAAAGATTAATATCAAAAGAGTATGAACCATTCACATCCACTTATCTCCGTCTGCACTGTTAATTACAACGGTATTAAATACCTGAAGAACTGTTTTAATTCCATTAAAAAGAGCGAATACCCTTTCGAAAGAATAGAGACGATAATGGTGGATAATGCATCCACTGATGGGAGTGTTGATTATGTAAGGACAAGCTATCCGTGGGTAAGGGTGCTGGCACTGGATAGGAACTATGGCTTTGCTAAGGCAAATAATTTAGGATCAGAAGCTGCCAAGGGAGAATATATAGTGTTTTTGAATAATGATACGGTTGTCACATCTCTCTGGCTCAAAGAACTTGTAGGTGTGATGGAAAAAGACGAGAATGTAGGAATTGCCGGGAGTAAAATTCTCTTCCTTGATGAACCAGAGAAGATAAATTCCGCGGGAGCCAACATCACTTTCTACGGTGGGGGATATGATATAGGGTTTTTAGATAACGATTCTGAAAAATATAATATCGCTGGAAGTAAAGGGTGTGTATGTGCTGCTGCCATGATAGTTCGTAGAGAAGAGTTTTTAAGTTTTGGTGGCTTTGATGAAGATTATTTTATGTATTTAGAGGACACCGATCTTTGCTGGAGATACTGGCTTTATGGAAAGAGAGTAGAATATATTCCCGATTCTGTAATTTATCACAAATACGGTGGAACGTCAGGAATGTATCGGCACACACCTCTCAGAGTCTTTTATGGTACAAGAAACTCACTTTTCAATATAGTTAAAAACTATGAGGCTCATAATATACTTTTTCCCATGTTTTTTTCATTCCTCTACCATACATCAAAAACACTTTGTTTTTTTTTAAAGCTGGATTTCAGTTTAGCTCTATCAATGATCAAGGCATATTACTCTTTCTTAAGATATCTGCCAAAGACTATAGCCAAGAGAAAGGAAATCCAGATTAACAGGAAAGTTAGTGATAGGTATCTATTTAATAACTCTATTATAGTGTCATTTTACATTACTTTCAGGGAATTTTTACGACTCTTGAAGGTTTAAATGATCACTAATTTCCTGTAAAGCTCTTCATGTTTTCTAATGTTGTCTTCCCATGAAAATATTTTTAAAGGAGACATTTGATAGTCCCCTTGATAAACCTTGCATATCCCTTCAGCAATCGCCTCTGGATTTCCTGGCTCCACAAGAACGTATTTACCATATATTACCTCTGGAATTGATGTTGTATCTGAAGCCACAAGAGGTTTATCTATGGCGCATGCTTCAAGCACTGAGAAACCAAAGCCCTCTGCAAGGGAAGGAATAACAACACAATCTGCTGCTTTGATATGATTACCTAAGTCTCCGTGAGAAAGAGGTTCGATCAGTATAACATTGTCCCTGATATTCAATTTCTGTATTAGTGCTGTTAAGTATAAGTATCTCTTTTTATAAGTATTTCTGTCACTTAACATTAAAACGAGTTTAGCATCAGGAATTTTTCTTGTTATTAAAGGGACTGCCTTTAACAGATATTCATGACCTTTAGAAATCCCGGGTCTACCCCATGAAAAATATATAAACGCATTCTCAAGGCCATACTGTTTTCTTACTTTCAAGCCATCAAAATGTTCCGGTGCAAAAAAATTATTATCAAAGCCATTATAAATCACAGCAATTTTTTCTCCGGGAACCCTGATTTCTTTGAGATCTCCGGCAGTTGAATTGGATACCGCAATATATTGATCAAAAGGGATTAGATATATCATCTTTTCTAAAAAATTATGAATAGATGCAGACAAACGGCTAAGGCCGCTTAAGCCGAACCATTTGTTTATCCAGACCTCATGAATAGTAATCACACATGGTTTTCTCCAGAATTTAGATGCTATCCAGGCGGGAAAAGCGGCATTAAAAGTTGTAGTATGTATTATATCGTAATCCCTTGCAATAAAAATTGTTTTGAAAAAAGACAGGAAAGAAAACAGGTAACGATTTATAGTTTTTATACGAACTACATTTACACCGTCCATTACTTCTTTCTTTTTTGTTTTTTTAAGGCGCATGGTTAAGACAGTAACCATGTATCCCCTCTTCGCAAGCAAGTGAGTAAGGTTCTTAAATAAATATTCTACACCACCTTTATGAGGGTGATAATATTCAAGAATAAATAGAATTTTAGTATTTTCTGTGGACTGTTCTCTAATCACTTTTGATATTTCCTGTAATAACCTTTATTTTCATAATTGAAAAATAAAACCCACTGGCTTAATATTATAACTTATATACGAAGCGTCATAAATAATTAACGCAAGTATTCAAGTCGTTTTATGTAAACTCAAATAAATATGTTGATACAAGAAAAGAAGATAAAATGAGAGTACTCATAGTAATCCCTGCTTTTAATGAAGCCGGAAACATACAAAATGTCATTCATGACCTGAGACAGCACTTCCCCCAGGCAGAACCTTTAATCATTAATGACGGTTCTCAGGATAATACTTCCATTATTGCCCGATCATCAGGCGCACGGGTTATAGACCTCCCATATAACCTCGGCATAGGCGGAGCTGTTCAAACAGGCATTATCTATGCGCGAAGAGAAAACTTTGATGTGGTCATTCAGTTTGACGGCGATGGTCAGCATATGGCTGAGGAGATAGAGAAGATTCTCGAACCGGTTGCCGGAGGAACGGATATTTGTGTTGGCTCAAGATTTTGCGGCGCTAATGAATATATTATGCCTCTTACAAGGAGAATAGGGACAAAGGTTTTCTCAATTGTGATCTCACTTATATGCGGGCAAAAACTTACGGATACTACATCCGGCTTCAGGGCATATGGCAAGCAGGCTATTGAACTCTTCAGCGCCTATTACCCTGAAGACTACCCTGAAGTAGAAGCATTAATCATAGCTCATAAAAAGAAATTGAATATCAGAGAAGTTTCCGTCAAAATGAGACAGCGGTCAGAGGGAAAGTCTTCTATAACCCCGTTAAGAGCTGTCTATTATATGATAAAGGTGCTTTTGGCCGTGTTTATAGATTTGCTGAAAAAATAGAGCAAACTATTCACCGAGGCTCTTGCAAAAGTCCCTTTAAAATAACCTGTGCCGTCATACCCGTGAAAACGGGTATCCAGAAGTCTTTGTTTTTTAAAGAAACTGGATTCCCGATTACTACCTCGGGAATGACAAAACAAGACTTTTACAAGAGCCTCCACCGTTATCTGTTTCTCTACGATGAACCTCTGTGAACCAGCAATTCTCGGTAAACTTATTTTATTCTGAAAAACAATGAGTTTAAGGAATAAGTAAAAAAACTTTTCGCACAATTTCCATTTTTTCAGGCATGATCGATTTTTCAAGCAAGTGGGACAATTACAATGAAATTGATATTGAGCTGATACAGGCGGATGCTGTTGCATATCTGAAGAGTTATAATTTTACAGGCAACGAATTGATTTATTGCGATCCCCCGTATCTTCGTGAGACAAGAAAAAAACATAAAGCCCTGTACAAATATGAATATACCTATGAACAACATATAGAGCTGTTGAAGGTCATCAAATCCCTTCCATGCATGGTCATGATATCCGGTTACAAGTCCCCATTATATACAAAGGCATTGGAAGGCTGGAATACTT
>BDSY01000043.1 GCA_002897895.1 bacterium BMS3Abin06 | reverse complement strand
GTCTCTATGTAGACCTCATGGGGCGGCATTAGATTGATTATCTTTTGATATATCCCGTACTGTCCTTTCCCTCCTGGATATTGCATGACAACATTATCACATATGAAACAGAGGTTGTCAAGTCGGATATTAGATTTTCTAAAGATTCAGTTATGCGCTTCTCAGGGTTGTAAGGAATTAGATCCTTTTGCTTGAAAAATCGATCATGCCTGAAAAAATGGAAATTGTGCGAAAAGTTTTTTTACTTATTCCTTAAACTCATTGTTTTTCAGAATAAAATAAGTTTACCGAGAATTGCTGGATTGTTTTCAGGGATATGCTTCTATTCCCCATTTAAAACAAAGTTAGGTTATAATTAGAAAATCAGAAAATAACCATGAAAAAATTTTATAAAGAGAAGAAGATTCTAATTATCGGCGCTGCCGGGACTGTAGGGAGAGAGATAGTAAGGCAAATTGATTCTTTCGGGCATGCAGAACTTCGGCTGGTGGATAACAATGAATCGGAAATGTTCTTTCTTATGGAAGAATACAGAAACAAAAATGTCTTCTGTTTTCTTGGTGATGTAAGGGACAGGGACAAGCTGGAAAAGCTTTCAAAAGACATTGACATAATCATTCATACCGCTGCTTTCAAGCATGTAATATTATCCGAATATAATCCCTTTGATGTAGTGCAGACCAATATCATAGGCGTTGAAAATATTATCAGGGCTGCAACAGCATGCAAAGTAAAGCAGCTCCTGTTTACAAGCAGTGACAAGGCCGTAAATCCTACAAATGTTATGGGGACATCAAAGCTCATGGGCGAGAGGCTGATAACTGCTGCAAATGCCGTTAAAAAGGACGGTAAAACCATCTTCAGCAGCACAAGGTTTGGTAATGTCCTCGGCTCAAGAGGATCGGTAGTGCCTTTATTTATGAAACAGATCAGGGAGGGCGGCCCTGTAACAATTACGGATAAAAGAATGACGCGGTTTGTTATGACAATAGAAGAAGCAGCAAGGCTGGTGTTGCAATCCGTGCTGATTTCAAAGGGTGGTGAGGTCTTTGTTACAAAAATGCCGGTAGCAAGAATTCCCGATCTTGCTGAAGCAATGATAAAACTGCTTGCCCCACGCTACGGCTATAAGTCTTCGGATATAAAGACTGTCGGGATCGGGGCCAAGCCCGGCGAAAAACTGTATGAGGAACTCATGAGTGATGAAGAGGTTCATCGCTCCCTGGAATTAAGAGATATGTTTGTGGTTACCCCGGCCTTTAAATCTATATATCAATCCATTCAATATGAATACCCTGATACTGTCTCCACACAGATACAAAAATCTTATGTTTCCGAAAATGAGAAGCCGTTAAATAAAGATGAACTGGAAAGATATCTCATAGAAAACAGGGTTCTTGAGAAAGTTGAAGAATCATTTTATGGAGGCGCTGTTTGAGAGTCCTGGTATTAGGCGCCGACGGTTATTTAGGATGGCCCACCTGCCTGTATTTTTCACAAAGAGGAGGTGAAGTTATAGGAGTCGATAACTATTTTCGCCGCAATGCCGCTCAGGAGCTTGATTGTGAATCATTGATACCCGCGCCGGATCTCTTTCAAAGAGCAAAGATATGGGAAGAGATTTCAGGTAAAAAGATTAAAGTCCATACCGGAGATATTACGGATTATGAGTTTCTTTTATCTTTACTCAGGGAGTACAATCCTGATGCCGTTGTCCACTATGCAGAACAGCCTTCCGCCCCCTATTCAATGATAAACAGGGATAAGGCCGCCTTTACTCTCCGGAATAACCTGATCGGCACCCTTAACATAATATATGCGGTAAAAGAGGTAAATCCTGAGTGTCACATCATAAAGCTCGGGACCATGGGTGAATACGGTACACCGGACATTGATATTGAAGAGGGCTGGCTGGAAATAGAACATAAGGGCCGCAAGGATAAATTCCTCTTTCCCAGGCAGGCGGGTTCGCTGTATCACACTACAAAAATACAGGACACGGACATGCTCTGGTTCTATGTCAGAACATGGGGCATCAGGGTAACCGACTTGATGCAGGGGCCTGTCTACGGACTGTCTACCGAAGAGGCGGACATGGATCCCCGCCTGATGCCAAGCTTCCATTATGACGAAATATTCGGCACTGTATTGAACAGGTTTATCGTCCAGGCAGTTGTGGGTTATCCCCTGACAGTCTACGGAAAGGGCAGCCAGACAAGGGGATTTTTAAACTTAACGGATACAATGCAGTGTGTTTATTTATCCGCCATGCAGCCTGCCGCACAGGGACAGCTCAGGGTTTTCAATCAGTTAACGGAATCTTTTTCAGTGAATCAGCTTGCAGATAAAGTAAAAAAAGTCGGGGACAGGCTCGGGTACAATGTCACGGTTGAACGTATTGAAAATCCGAGAGTGGAGAAAGAAGAACATTACTATAATGTACATTATACAGGGCTTCTGGAAATAGGGCTGAAGCCCCATTATCTGACGGATGAAATCCTTGAAAGCTTTTTTACAATTACAGACAAATATAAGGACAGGATAAACAAAGAGGCCTTTTTCAAAGGCATTAAATGGAAGTAGCAGATAATTATTTACAAGCCAGGAAACTCCCGCCCCGCCTGCTGTCTCCCCAGCCATCCATTTTTTTGTCTACACAATGAACCCCGCCGAAATACATGTTCTTTTGATTCCATCCGTTTACCTCATAATGTCTTCCGAGACTTTCAATAGTTTCCCGGGGAATACCGTGCTCTGCCTGAACAACGCCGTCATCAAGGTGAATGCGGGATTTTTCTATAGCCTCCCTTAACGGGCAGTGAAAATCAATAGTGTTTATCAGTACCTGGAGGATTGCCGTTTTTATACGCTTGCTTCCGCCGCTGCCAAGAACAAAATCCACTTTTCCGTCTTTCATGACCATTGCAGGGATCATCATGGATGAAACCCTCCGGTTAGGAGAAGATGCGAAGAACCCGTCAGGATGCAGGTCATCTTCCCCCATCATGTTGTTGAGCATGATTCCCGTATCCGGTATAAAGCAGCCTGAGCCTGAACCGTTTGACGTGGTTATTGATGCGGCATTGCCCTCTTCGTCTATTATGCTTATATGGGTTGTGCCCTGAGTTGAGATAAATGTGTTTTTTATGAAAGACTCTATCAGGGGAGATGTCGTTGAACCGGCAAAAGGATATGTTATACTGTTGCCGTTTTTCATGGGTTTGAAGGAATCCATTTTCTTCATCAGCTCAATCAGGGTTATAAGAAATTCTTCGGAATTATGCGAAAGAGTGGACAGCTTGACATTTTCAAGGAGATGCAGGCCGAATGCCAGCATTATCCCGCCTGAGGACGGATGAGGGTTGGTAATGATTTCCCTGTCCCGGTATTTTATGTATAACGGCTTTCGTTCAACTACTTCATATGCTTCAAGGTCATCCCGGGTAATCATGCCGTGATGAGCCTTCATTTCCTCAATGAATTTCCGTGCTGTTTCGCCGCTGTATATATCGCTGCTGCCTGCAGCGATTCCATGAAAAAAATTTTTCAGCAGGGGATTGAAAAGCCGGTCATGTTCTTTTACATATCGGCCGTTTATCGTATAAATTTTTTTGCCGTAATCCGTTGATCTGAATATTGGTTCGAGAAGACTCAGAATGTATCCCTGCAGTTTGCTTACCTCCACACCTTCTTCCAGATAAGAGAGCGCCGGGGCCAGGCCGGTTTTGAGCGGAAGGGTGCAGAGCCTTTTATGGATATGCAGTAATCCTTTCAACATGCCGGGGACTGCGGCTGAAGCAAAACCTGTGTGAAATGTCTGGGTGCATTGAGGGAATTTTATCTCCACCGGCTCCATGACAGGTTTGAAATTGTCCTCCTTATTCAGTCCCGGGGTGTTTACAAAAAAGTCGAAGAGGATATCCTGTTTTTGCTTTTCAATGTGCGCAAGCAGGAACCCCCCTCCACCCAGGCTCGTCAATGTGGGCTCTGTGACTATTGAGGCAAATCCGGCTGATACTGCGGCGTCAAAGGCATTTCCCCCAAGAGATAACATCTCAACGGCTGCCCTGGCTGTTAATGGATGGCCTGATGCAACAGCACCTTTCATTTAAGAAAGTACCCCTGCATGGTCTTGATCATTTCCGTAAAGTTTTCGCCGTTGCTGTAATATACCTGCTTCTGAATATGTGAACCTGTTGAACTCTTAAGAATTCCGGGTATCCCGTCAAGATAATCCGTGGATTCCAGTGCTTCAGATACCGGCTTTACATGCCTGTAAAGATTGATAGCCGCTTCTCTCATGGAATATTTTCTGCCGAAAAACGGATCTATATAAAGACCTTCAAGCCCGTACCTGGCTGCCTGCCATTTATTTGAGCGGAGGATTTGCATATGCGGCTCAGGATTTTCGTATTGTTCTGCAAGGGCTATTACGAGCGCCTGAATAAGGGCTGTTATTGCAAGGATATCTCTCAAAGAATACGGGATATCGCATATTCTGACCTCAACGGTCCCAAAATCAGGGTGGGGTCTGACGTCCCACCAGATATCTTTTACGGATTCGATGATTCCACTCCTCCAGAGGAGGTTTATAAGGGCATTGAATTCTTCCCAGTCATCTAATGAATCAGGCATGCCTGCAAGGGGAAGGGCCTCAAACAGTTTGGTCCTGTAGGACATTAACCCTGTATCCACAGCCTCACAAAATGGAGATGAAGCCGTCAGGGCAAGAAGTATGGGGATGTAAAGCCTGAGGTTGTTGTTAACTTTAATGGCTTTCTCTTCATCATCCACACCAATATGTACATGCAGGCCCTGGCTTATAAATCTCCTTCCAACTAACTGGAGTTCATCCATTATCCTTTTATAACGGGGGGCGACTGTCACTTGCTGGTCGGAATATTTTGAAAAGGGATGAAGGCTTGCTGAATAAAGGGTGGCGCCCAGTTCTTCCGATATCTTACTGAGATGTGAATAAGCATTTCTTAAATCACGTTCTACATCCGCAACAGTGGAGCAGATACCCGTGTTGATTTCAACCATTGAGCGAATAAATTCCTGTTTGATCCGGCCGTTGAGTGAATGGGATACCCGTTTCAGGATTTCAGGGGCGAGAGATGTTAATTCAAATGTTTCAGAATCAAGTAGCTGAATCTCGATTTCCACACCGATGGTCGGTGCCGGGGATTTGTTGAAAGTAAGTTTTTCCATGTAATAATTAACTTCTCCTTAATTTTTTTATGGTATACCCGGCCAATTCCGACATATAGGCTGCTCCGACCCTTAATGCCTCTTCATCAAAATCAAATTTCGGGCTGTGGGACGAGACCGTTTCATGTCCCTCTTTTGCAGCCCCGAACCTGACAAAACATCCCGGTATCTGCTGTAAATAATAGGAAAAGTCTTCACCGCCGAGACTTGGATACGGGATTGCAATCGTCTTTTCCCTGCCCAGAAGTTTTTCTGCAACCTGCACTGCAAATTTAGTGGCTCTTTCTTCATTGATTATCGGGGGATAACCAGGTCTGGAAATGACTTTTATCTCTGCATCATAAAGGATCGAGAGAGAAGAAGCCATTTTCCTGACTTTCTCTATTATTTGCGCCCTTACTGATTCATCCGTAGTCCTGATCGTGCCCTTTAAAACCGCTTTTTCGGCAATTGCATTATACACAGTGCCGGCTTTTATATACCCGATGGTTAATACCGAAGGATGTACGGGATCTACCTGCCTTGAGACTATTGTCTGAAGATTTACAACAAGCTGGCTTGCAATAAATACAGCGTCTATAGCCAGATGGGGCCTTGCTGCATGTCCTCCCTTGCCGGTAACTCTTATTTCAAATGCATCTGTATGGGATGTGTGTATTCCTGTTTTGATGCCGATTTCGCCTACCTGGTAATGCCTCTCGATATGGCCCCCGAAAATAATATCAACACCATCAAGGGCACCCTGTTCAATCATTGGTTTTGCTCCGCCTTCGCCCTCTTCAGCAGGCTGAAATATAAAAACAACATTCCCTTCAGGGGGGTTGTCTCTCAGGATTGCCGCTGCACCCAATACAATCGCCACATGGCCGTCGTGTCCGCAGGCATGCATTATTCCAGTGTTCTGAGATGCAAAGGGAAGGTCTGTGTCTTCAGTCAGGAAAAGCGCATCCATGTCAGCGCGCAGGGCAACGGTTGGAGCATCTTTATCAGTTATTAATCTTCCTACCACCCCGGTCTGTGCAATACCTGTCTGATGCTTTATCCCCAGTTTATTAAGTGCCTTTGATATAAGTCCGGCTGTCTTCTCTTCTTTAAAAGCCGGTTCAGGCCATTGATGGATTGTTCTCCTGATGCCTCTGATCCATTCAAAGAGTTCGTCGTTAACTATTTTTTTGACTTTATTCATAGCCCTTACTCATTCATTGCCGGTTGCTTTTCAAAACAACCTGACACTTACATACTAATAACTTTTCAGCTATAAATTCAATGGATATAAGAAAAGATATCCGGAGGAATAAAACTCCTGTGATCTTAACAGTTCCGCTACAGGAAAATGTTTAACAAGAATTCAGGAGTCAGGAGTCAGAATTACTTTGGAATATGCCTCTAACATGCGCTTTTTGACAGACTATCAAATCTTGAAACTCTTTAGCTTTTTCTCTTTTTATTCTGGATTCTGGATTCTGACTCCTGAATTCTTCACCTGGCATCGTAGATACCCGCTGAACTACTACCTGTGATCTTAATCACAGTTTTTTGGAAATTATTCCGAAAAAATAATAGATGAAAGTCTGCGGCTGAACAGTAACGGGATAATTATACTTGAATTTTTTAATTGATGAAAATTTATTTCAGATGCTATAATGATTTCGCTTGATCCATGATAAAGGTGACTTGATGATTTTATTAAATAATAAAGAGCTTCCCGCAATTAAGAGCGGAATGAACCGCAGGAAATTTATCACCATGGGATTGGCAATTGTAACGGCAACCTTTGTGCCGAAAAAAATCCTGGCAGCTGTCAAAGATTCACCGGCTGAAAAAAAACTTTCTTTTTATAATATTTACAGTCATGAAAACCTGGAGACAGTTTACTGGAAAGACGGACAGTTCGTACCCGGGGCGCTCTCAATGATAAACCACATATTCAGGGATTCCCGCACCGGTAAAGTAAAAGCAATAAAAACAGACCTCCTGGATGTCCTGTTTGATATCCGGAGAAAACTGAAAAACAAGGAACCGTTTCACATTATTTCCGGATACCGCACGCCCCACTCAAATGCCCTTTTAAGAAAGAGGAAAAAAGGTGTGGCAAAGAACAGCCTTCATATGTATGGCAAAGCCGTAGATATAAGCTTGCCCGGATACAGCACTAAAGCGCTTAGACGGACGGCTATGTCTTTGAGGCGGGGAGGGGTAGGCTATTATCCACGTTCAAAATTCGTTCATGTCGATGTAGGCCAGGTGCGTTACTGGTGGGGATAAGGTCAGGCTGAAAAGACTGGATTCCCGTTTTCACGGGAATGACAAAAAACTGCTTTTCAGGATTTATTACGAGTTTCATAACAATAGATAAACATAACTATTGTTATGAAAAATTGCAAACCGGAAGCGAGTATTTCCCTGTTACTGAATCCACAATAATTTTCTGAATATCCACCCTGTATCATCAAATTCGTCAATCACCTTGACCCACGAAGGCTTTATCTTGATTACTTTAAAAGAGTCATATTTTAAAACAGGGCTCAGGGCTTTTTTGCTGTAGCCGGTTCCGGGGCCGCTTCTGACATTTGCTTTATCCACTTTAACTACTGCGCACCGGAATTTATCTGTAACCAGTTTCCTGTAAACCCAGTGAATATCACCGTCCACATCCTTAACCTTGTACCAGTTTCCTTTTTTAGACAACTTCTTTAAGGGCATGTATTTAAAAACTTCCCATGTCTTTTCATATTTTGTTCCGGGGCCGCCCCTGAGATTTGCCTCAGGCACATTAACACACAAGGCATATGAATAATCATTTAAGACAAAGAGACTAAAGAGAACAAAGATCAGTACAAGTCCTTTTTTCATGGGTTCCTCCGTTATTATGTTTGTTATGAGCTGAGTTTAACTGTTATAAAAAATTTTATCAATAAAATGCCTGCTATTTTTTGCCTTACTTCTTTGTGCTATATTAAAAAAACGTACTTATAATTAATACAGCGTGCGGAAATGTAATTCCGTATGTAGAAATACCGGAGATATGACCCCTCTTGATGTTTATAAAAAACTGCCCTCTAATAACTGCGGCAGATGCCCGGCAGGCACCTGCATGTCTTTTGCAGTGCGATTTCTCAGAAGGATGATTGCTTCATCCGAATGCCCTGAGCTTGATGAACAGTCTAAAAAAGAAATTGACGCCATGCTTTCCGATGCAGGCGACTGGAAAGAAAAACGGCTTATTGAACTGTTCAGCGAGGTCTTTCAAATAAATTTTCCCGGTGTGGCAAAAGGCATCGGCGCTGTCAGTGAAGAGGATGTTTTGAAGATCAGGTACATGGGCAAAGAAGTTACATTAAGGCGTTCAGGCTTTGCAGACCAAATGGGGATATGGGACAGGCTCCTTATCCTTATGTACATAAAGCAGGCCGGGAAAAGCCGTTTGTCAGGGAAATGGGTTGCATTCAGGGATTTAAAAGACGGCCTGATCCGGGCTGAAAGCTTTCATGGGGCCTGCGAAATCTCTCTTGCAAAAATGTTCGAACATTTCAGGGAAGGATTTTTAAGAAGATTGTCTGCAATGGGAGCTGAAAAAGTTGAGGGGTTTCCGGCAGAGCAGAGCTTTGTTATATACCCGCTGCCGAAGATTCCCTTTCTTGTTCTTCTTCGATCCGGAGATGAGGACTTCGGCGCTGACTGCAAAGTGCTTCTGGACTCAACTGCTGCAGAGTTCCTTGATGTCGAAGCACTGCTTTATCTCGGGATGGCCTTTGTAAGGGCAATGAAATAATGGCGCGCCCAGGAGGAGTCGAACCTCCAACCTACGGATTCGTAGTCCGGCACTCTATCCAATTGAGCTATGGGCGCACGTTTGATTTTAAATGATTTCCCGATGTTGCGTCAATTGAGAGACCGCTTATTGTAGCAGAATTGCAATAGTTATCCAAATCCGCACAATGATTTTTTAAAATCAATGTAAGCGTGAATATTTTCATGAAATTTTAAGCTTGACCTTACCTCAGGTTTTGCCATAAACTTTATAATTCAGTAACCGTTCACAGGTGCAGGGAGCAGTTACAAAAAAGATATATTGGGAGGAATTATGTTTAAAGGGTCAATCGTTGCAATAGTTACACCATTTAAGAATAATGAGCTTGATGAGCAGGCTTTATGTGACCTGATTGAATGGCATATCACCGAAGGGACCGATGCCATTGTGCCGTGCGGCACAACAGGGGAATCAGCGACTCTGGAGTATGATGAGCATTACAGAGTGATAGAGCTGGCAATTCAGGTAGCAAACGGCAGGGTTCCTGTTATTGCCGGCACAGGAGCCAACGCAACAGCCGAAACGATTATGATGACTAAGAAGGCAAAGGAAATGGGAGCTGACGGCGCCCTCCTGGTGACGCCTTATTACAACAAACCTACACAGGAAGGTCTTTACAGGCACTATAAGGCGATTGCAGAAGCGGTAGATATTCCCCAGGTTCTCTATAATGTCCCCGGCCGCACCGCTGTAAATCTGCTCCCTCAAACAGTAGCAAGACTGGCTGAAATAGAAAATATCGTTGCCATTAAGGAAGCCACAGGGGATATGAAGCAGGTGAGCGAGGTATTGCGTCTCTGCGGAGACAGTATAACCGTGCTGTCGGGGGATGATTTTACTACCTTCCCTTTAATGCTCCTTGGAGGAAAAGGGACAATATCTGTTTCAGCTAACGTGGCTCCAAAGGATCTGTCTGCCATGTGCAAGGCGCTGCTGGAGGGGAATATTGAAGAGGCGAGGAGATTGCATTTCAAACTTGAGCCCCTGAATAAGGGGATGTTTATAGAGACAAACCCTATATCTGTGAAGACCGCCCTCAGCTTAATGGGGAAAATTCAGGAGGAAATGAGGTTGCCCCTTTGCCCGATGAGCGCCGGGAACAATGATAAGCTGAAAAATATTCTTATAAATTATGGGCTTGAGCTGAAATGAGGTTAAATCTTTTGCGAATGCAGGTTGTATCTCTTTTTAACCTGCAATTCGTAATACACAAGACGTAATTCGAATATTCTTGATAAATGAACTTCTTTTCTGTTATAAAATAGAAAAGGGAGAATTACCTGCCTTGTTTGTGATAGGAATGGAAACTTATTCCGACATTAAAGAATCCGGGAGCCAGCGTAATGCAAGTGTTGAGCGCCCTGAAACTATGGGGAAAATGCCTGATCTTGCTTTCAAGGCACCCACCTGTTTTACAGGGATTCAAGTTTTGTTCTACACGGCAAGGTGGGTCTTTTTATCTCGCAGCTGCGGGATCCGATATAATCTTTTTGCTTTGACAGTTTAGGTTTCATGGGATATGGATAATCATAGAGGCAACAACAAATTTTCACTGACGCACAAAAAATATTTTGATTTCTTGTTTCTTTCAAAAATCCTGCTATCACTTAAGGATTTAAACAAGGATTATCGTATAGATTTCAAAATGTCTCACAATCTGATCCTGCCGTTGTTGTAAGATTCCTTCTGTCAAAGCTGTTCGTGGTCGCTGCTCCCTGCGACCGGGGAGGCCGGGAGAAATCCCGGCGATAAAATGGAACTATTTAAACAAGACAGAAGGGCTCCCCTTGCCTGGAGGATGCAGCCCCGTAACTTAGATGAATTTGTCGGACAGTCACATATACTGGGTCAAGGGAAACCACTCAGGGAAGCTATTGAAAGAGACTCTATTGTCTCCCTTATTCTCTATGGCCCCCCCGGTACGGGGAAGACTGCGCTTGCACACATAATTGCCCAAAAGACCCGTGCATTTTTCATATCTTTAAATGCCGTCACTTCTGGGGTAGGGGAGATAAAAGAGGCATTAAAAGATGCAAAAAAGGCTGACAGGGTAATTCTCTTTGTTGACGAGATTCACCGCTTCAACAAGCTGCAGCAGGATGCCCTGCTGCCTGATGTTGAAAACGGTACTGTAACACTGATAGGCGCTTCTACCCGGAACCCGTTTTTTTCCATAATACCGGCCCTCTCTTCCAGGTCAATGATCTTTCAGTTCTTCCCCTTAAGCGAACCTGAAATCAAGATCCTGCTCGAAAGGGCATTGCAGGACAGAGAAAAGGGGGTTGGCGACTTAAACATAAAAATAGAGCCTGGCGCCCTTGACTTCATTGCAACAGCTTCAGAGGGTGATGCAAGGAGGGCATTAAACACACTTGAAATGGGCGCTTTTATGATTAAAAGTACAAAACGCCCAAGCTATGATATTGAACTGGCAAAAGAAGTTTTACAGAAGAAGTCGCTTTATTACAGTGAAGATGAACACTATGATACCATCTCAGCCTTCATAAAAAGCATGCGCGGAGGAGACCCCGATGCTGTTTTATACTGGCTGGCGAAGATGATAGAGGCAGGGGAAGACCCACTGTATATTGCCCGGAGGATTATAATCTGTGCTTCTGAAGATGTCGGGAATGCAGACCCCGGGGCCTTACAGGTTGCAGTAGCAGCTATGCATGCAGTTGAGTTTACAGGCATGCCCGAGGCGCGGATTCCATTGGCACAGGCGGCAATCTATATAGCGATAGCGCCCAAGAGCAATGCTTCATACAGCGGGATAGAAAGGGCATTATCAAACGTCAGGGAAGAAAGGCTTGAGCCCGTACCTGCTCACCTGAAAGGCACTGGTTACAAAGGCGCCTCCCGTCTCGGGGCGGGAGCCGGATATAAATATCCGCACGATTACAAGGGAGAGAATGTAGATCAGCAATACATTACGAAAAAAAATATTTTCTTTTTTCCATCTGATGAGGGATATGAAAGAACATTCAAGAAAAGATTATGTAAAAGGAGGAGCAGATAATGAATAGCACAGTGTATCTCTTTGTTGTTCTGGTTGCAGGACTTGCCGCGGGTTTCGTTTTATCACTCTTATACAATAAATTCAGTACAGGTAAAAAATTAAAGGAAGTAGAAGAAAAGGCAGAGAGGCTTTTGCATGATGCCAGAAAAGAAGCCAGAACCATCAAGAAGGAAGCCCAGCTTGAAGCCAGGGATGCAAGTCTTCTATTGAAGACTGAGACTGAAAAAGAATTGAAAGAGCGCCGCTCGGAGCTGACCCAGCTTGACAAAAGGCTGAGGCAGAGAGAGGAGATGTTTGACCGGAAGATCGACCAGCTTGATAAAAAAGAGTACCATTTCAGCAGAAAAGAAAGAGACCTTAACAATCGGGAAAAGGGCCTGCAGGAAAAAGAACGGAATTATGAAGCCCTTCTGAAGAAGCAGAATGAAGTGCTTGAACAGATCTCGCAAATGAGTGTTGAAGAGGCCAGGACAGAGCTGCTGAACAGGGTTGAAAGTGAATCGAGATATGAGGCTGCCAGGATAGCAAAACGGGTTGAGGATGAGGCCATTGAATCCGCTGACAGAAAGTCAAAAGAGGTTTTAAGCCTGGCAATCCAGCGTTATTCGAGCGACTTTGTCGGTGAGCATACAATCTCTACCGTGAGCCTGCCGAATGATGAGATGAAGGGCAGGATAATAGGAAGAGAAGGGAGAAATATAAGAGCGCTTGAAGCTGCTACAGGCGTTGAATTTATTATTGATGATACACCGGAGACCGTCCTGCTCTCCTGTTTTGACCCTGTAAGAAGAGAGACAGGAAGGATTTCATTAGAACGGCTTATCAGCGACGGGAGAATACACCCCACGAGAATTGAAGAGGTTGTCGAAAAAGTCAGGAAAGAGATTGAATCAATAATAAAGGAAGAAGGGGAGAAGGCGGTTTTCGACCTCGGACTTCACGGCATACACCCTGAATTAGTAAGGCTGCTTGGGAGACTCAAGTACAGGACATCTTACGGACAGAATGTCCTCCAGCATTCAAAGGAGGTTGCTTACCTTGCAAGTATCCTGGCAGGCGAGCTCAGAGTAGATCCAAAGCTTGCAAAAAGGGCGGGTATTCTCCATGACATAGGGAAGGCTGTTGACCATGAAGTTGAAGGGTCGCATCAGTCAATCGGGTCGGATATAGCCAGGAAATACGGCGAGAATGCCAAGGTCGTTAACGCCATTCGTGTCCATCACGGGGAGGGGGACCCGGCAACAGTTGAAGCTTCACTTGTAGCCTCAGCCGACGCACTTTCCGCTGCAAGACCCGGGGCAAGAAAAGAGACCCTGGAGGATTATTTAGGCCGGGTTGAGAAATTAGAGGAGATTGCCACCTCTGTTGAAGGAGTTAACAAATCCTATGCAGTCCAGGCAGGCAGGGAAGTGAGGATTATTGTGAAGCCCGATGAAGTCAGTGATGAAGTGTGTGCCCGGATTTCGAGGGACCTGGCGAAGAAAATCGAAGGTGAGCTTACTTATCCGGGACAGATCAAGGTCACTGTGATAAGGGAATCCAGATATGTGGAATATGCAAAGTAAAGACCCAGGTTCAAAGTGACAGAGGCACAAAGGCACAAAGTTCTAAAAAAAATACAAGGGGGATTCTACCCTTTTCTTTAACTTTGTCCCTTTGCTCCTTTGCGCCTCTGTGCCTGCCTTACATTAAACATGAAAATATTATTTATTGGAGACATTGTCGGGAAGAGCGGGAGAAAGGCGGTAAGGAAAGGCCTCCCTGATCTTGTCAATAAACTGAAGATTGATTTTGTGATAGCAAATGTTGAAAATGCTGCCGGTGGTTTCGGCATAACAAAAGCTATCGGTGAAGAACTCCTCGCGCTCGGCATTGATATTATGACTTCAGGCAACCACATATGGGACAAAAAGGAAGCCGTCACATACCTGCCGAAAGAAAACAGGTTGTTGAGACCCGCTAATTATCCCGGAGGCGTCCCTGGAGAGGGTTCAATTGTCATGAGCACATCCGCCGGTGAAAAAATCGGAGTACTGAATCTTTCCGGCAGGGTATTCATGCAGCCCCTTGACTGCCCTTTCCAGGCTGCAAAAAGAGAAATACCGGCGCTCAAAGAACAAACCGGAATTATTATAGTTGATTTTCACGCAGAAGCAACGTCCGAGAAGTGCGCAATCGGCTGGTTCCTTGATGGAGAAGTAAGCGCTGTCATCGGCACGCATACACACGTTCAGACGGCTGATGAAAAAATACTGCCTAAAGGCACGGCTTTTATAACGGATGTCGGCATGACAGGGCCTGTAAACTCAATTATAGGCGTAAAGAAAGAACAGATAATAAATAAATTCCTCACCCAGATACCTGTCCGCTTTGAAACAGCAAAAGGAGAATCCCTGCTCTCCTGTGCTGTAGTGGAAATAAATCCGAAGACAGGAATGTCAACTTCAATACAGCGGTTACAACTTACTTTTGCCTGAATGGATTATCCGGTTTTGTTTATGGCTGGAATATTCCGGGGAGTTCCGCATTACCGGGAACTCCCTGAAATAATGGCGACATTACTTTATTGCTTGTTTAAGGGCTTTCCCGGCAGAAAATTTCGGGTTTTTGGAAGCAGCTATCTTGATGGTTTCTCCGGTCCTCGGGTTGCGGCCTTTTCTTGCTTTTCTTTTTGAGACAGAAAAAGTTCCGAAGCCGACGAGAGTAACCTTTTTCCCCTTTTTAAGTGATTTAGTAATTGCACCGGTAAAAGAATCAATAGCCTTTGCAGCAGCTGCTTTTGATATCTCCGCTCCGGCCGCTACCGCATCAATCAGTTCTGCTTTGGTCATAAACTCTCTCCTTTCTAATTATAAATATTATCATGTTTTAAAAACTTCAATGATGAAAGATACCAGCAGGCAAGCGCCTTTGTCAATACTTTTATGCAATTCAAATAAAAAATTTTTCAGGCAACTTCTCTCTCTCTCCCGGCGGGAGAGGGTTAGGGCGAGGGGAGTTTTATTAAATAAATTGACACAGTAATAAATTAGTATCTATACTTATATTCACGATAATTATATTGAGGGGATTGCAAATCCTATGTTTTGAGGACGCAATTGGGTGAAGACATTAAACATCAGGGTTCCGACCTTTTCATCGTTGATAACAGTGATAATGACTGGAAAGTCAAAGATTATCTCCACGACTGGACAGAGATTGCTAACAAATTTGATATTGCTACCGGTTATTTTGAGATTGGTGCGCTTTTAGCTCTTGACGGACAATGGCAAAAGCTGGATAAGCTGCGTATCCTGATGGGCGATGAGGTATCCGGACGAACAAGAAATGCACTTGTGGAAGGGATAAAGCAAGCCAAAGAAATACTCGACGACAGTATTGAAAAAGAGAAAGAAAACAATGATTTCCTCACAGGCGTTCCTGCCATTGCAGATGCTATAAAAAATAAAAAAATCGAATGTCGTATCTATACTAAAGATAAGTTCCATGCAAAGGCTTACATTACACATGGGAAGGTCGCAGTAGTAGGATCAACGGCTCTTGTAGGCTCCAGTAATTTTACTTTTCCCGGCTTAACCAATAATGTGGAACTGAATGTTCAACTCAGACGTGAAGTTGAACTATTACAGAAATGGTATGAACGTCACTGGAATGAAGCTGAAGAAATATCTGAAGACATTTTAAAGGTCATAGAGCGTCATACCAGGGAATACACTCCTTTTGAAGTTTACGCCAGGGCATTACAGGAATTTTTCAGAAATTATGAAATGAGCCCTTCTGACTGGGAAGAGACTCAATCCAGAATGTATCCTGTATTAGACCAGTATCAAAAAGAGGGTTACCGGATGATGATGAAGATCGCCGGACGGCACGGCGGAGCCTTTATCTGTGATGGTGTTGGATTGGGAAAAACCTTTGTGGGCCTGACAATAATCGAAAGGCTCATTATGCATGACCGGAAAAGGGTTGCATTATTTGTTCCTAAAGCAACAAGAAAGGATGTCTGGGAAAGAGATATAAAACGCTACTTGCCCCATATAGGAGGCATCAGCGGAGGAGATTTCAGCAATCTCGTCATATTTAATCATACGGATCTGGGCAGGACAGGCGAGTTCCATTATCGTTTCAAGAGAATTAAAGAGTTAGCTGACGCCATTGTTATTGATGAAGCCCATCACTTCCGGAACCCGGGAATAAAAGGGATCGGTGAAATAACGGGGATCAGGGGGGAGAAAAAAAGAAGGCCATCGCGTTATCGATTGCTTTCCGATCTTATTGATGGTCCCAATGGCAAAAAGGAATTATTCATGCTTACAGCAACTCCTGTCAACAACCGCCTTGATGATTTTCGTCATATGGTTGAATTATTTACCCGGCACCGGGACGATTACTTCAAGGCATCAGGCATTCATTCATTGAAGGGTCACTTCATTAAAATGGAGCGTGATCTAAAAGAAATGGCAGCCAGGAAAGATGACGATGTTATTGAAACGAATTTAGTTGAGGCAGGGCAGATTTTAAGAACCGATAACTTATTTCGCGATCTCGTTGTTCAGAGGAGCCGCGCTTATGTGAAGGAGAGTCAGCTAAAGGAAAAAGGAACATCCGCCAGTTTCCCTGAACGGGAAGATCCCAGGGTCGGTAATTATTCCATAAAAAAAACCTATGGAAGACTTCTTGGAATAGTTGAAAAAGCTTTTGCTAAAAAGGCCCCGTTATTTGTACTTGGACTATACTTTCCCCTGGCTTATTACAAGGGCGCTGATGAAACAATAAATCCATTTGTGGAAGGTCGCCAGAAGCAGGTTGTCGGCCTGATTCGCACCCAGTTTTTAAAACGATTTGAAAGTTCCGCTCATGCCTTTGAACGCTCCTGTGAGCGACTTTTGTTGAAACTTTTCGCCTGGATTGCCAGACATACTGAAACCGGTCATGAGAAACACAGGCTTGAGCGATGGAAACGGAAACACTCTGATTTGATTGGATATGTTCATGAGCATCAACATGAACTTTTTGGGGATCAAAAAGAGGAAGATGCTGATGAAGACATTATATCTGATGAAATGTTAGAGGCCGTTGAATATTTAAACAGAGACGAGTATAAAGTGGAAGATATCCTTGATGATACTTATGACGATCTTGAACAAATATGCGATTTCTTGTATGAATTGCGCAAATTTCAGTCAAAGCATGATGATAAACTGAAAGCCCTTGTAAAATTACTTAAAAATGACCCTGTCTTAAAGAAAGAAAAAGTCCTCATATTTACTGAATTTGCTGAAACCGCCCGCTACCTCAGGAAACAACTGAATGAAGCCGGGATTAGTGGAGTAGAGCAAATTGACAGCGCTACAAAGGCTGACCGAAGTATCATCATCCGGAGATTTGCTCCATACTATAATGATTCGTCCAGTCCCGAGCTTGCAGCAGAGGGGAAAAAGGAGATACGGATTCTTATTTCTACTGATGTATTGTCTGAAGGTCTCAATTTGCAGGATGCAATGAGACTCATTAATTACGATTTGCATTGGAATCCTGTCAGGCTCATGCAGCGCATTGGCCGTGTTGATCGACGCATGAATCCCGATATTGAAGATAAACTCTTGAGGGATCACCCTGAGCAAAAGTCTTTGCGCGGCAAAATAGTATACTGGAACTTTTTGCCTCCAGATGAATTGGAGAGTCTGCTTCGACTTTATACTAAAGTTTCTCATAAGACACTCCGCATTTCAAAAACATTCGGCATTGAAGGAAAAAAATTGCTTCGGCCTGAGGATGATTACGACGCATTAAAAGATTTTAATCATTCTTACGAGGGCACAACAACTCCTCTTGAAGAAATGCACCTTGAATACCAGCAGCTTTTTAAGGATTATCCCGATTTAGCTGAACGGCTTGCGATATTGCCGGGTAAGGTATTCAGCGGTAAAGAATACCCCGGGCCGGATTCAAAAGGAGTTTTCTTCTGTTACTCCATTCCTGCTTTAAACACTACAGATAAGGTGGATGATAATGAAAAAGAGCGCTGGACGGAAGATGCCGGTTTTACCCGTTGGTATCTTTATAACCTTGATACCGAACAGATAATTGAAAGTCCCACTGAAATCATTAATATAATACGGAGCGCTCCTGATACGCCAAGGCGCCGCACAATACCGGAGAAGACTCTTTCAGATATCAGAAAAACTATTGAGAAATATATCAAGAATAAAGAGTTAAAAAAAATTCAGGCTCCGGTAGGGGTAAAGGCTACACTCAAAGCCTGGATGGAACTTTCATGACCACACCTCGCAACATATCACAGCTTCATAAAGAGGTCAGAACATATATTGAATCTGCCCGGACTGCTGCTGTTCGTGCGGTTAACACAACAATGGTGCATACCTATTTTCACATAGGCATGCTGATTGTTAATCATGAACAAAAAGGGGCCAAAAGAGCGGAATATGCAAAAGAGACTTTAAAGTCGCTTTCACAGAAACTTACCGCTGAGTTCGGTCGAGGGTTTTCAGTCGATAACCTGGAACTGATGCGTAGATTCTACCTCGTTTACTCAAAATCCGAGACACTGTCTCGGAAATCTCCCGCAATCTTCCAACTGAGCTGGTCGCACTATGTTTTTCTAATGAAGCGTCCTGAAGCAGCGGAGGCGGGTTAAGTCATAGATGATTAATCCTTTAAAAATAGAAGCCGCAATCAACTCTACACACGATCAATCCTCTTTTATAAAAAAATTCCTGGTCGAGACACTTCAGTGGCCTCTGAATGAAGATGCCGAGAAAATTGAAGACATCTCTTACGAATGGTCAGGGGAAGAGCTTAATTTCTTTGAGTTGGACAAACACATTCTTGAAGGACAGGTTTGGCAGATACAACCCATGTTATCGGGGCAGCAGGTCTGGGGTATCTTCATACTTGAATTCATGAATCCCGATGTTTTTATTAAAGGAAAGGGCATTACAGGATTACTGCGAAAGGTTCTTAAGGGACTTGTGCCAAGCCGCCGCAAATCCTCGAACCTGCCCTCCTGGCGCTCGGATAATATCCTTTTCATCTGTACTCATAACTGGGAACATTACCGGTTTGCTCATTTTCGTTCAGTTGACAATGGACAGGCCTCACGCATGTCAACCTTTGGGTGGGGTCCCGGCACATCAAGCCGTACCGCCTGTGAATTTAATCTGCCAGAGTTGGAATGGCCCGATAATCCCTCAGATAAAGAATCATGGATAAAAAAATGGTCCAAGGCTTTTGACAAGGAAGAGCTCACAAAACAATTCTATAAGGCGTTTGCATATCTGTATTATCAAATTGCAGAAGAGATCGGGGAAACTCCCGGATTCAGGACTAATGCCCAGGAGCAGGCGCAGCTCCTTTTAGACAGGCTGCTTTTTCTCTCTTTCCTGCAGAAGAAACGCTGGCTGAATAATGAAACAGATTTTCTTTACAGCCGTTTTCAGGAATGCTACGTCAAAGACCCGGAGGGATATTCCTATTATGCCTATGTCTTATACCCGCTTTTCGAGGCCCTTTCGAGCAGGGGCAAGAGACCTGAACAAGTTGGTATCGTGCCGTTTCTTAACGGCGGGCTTTTTAATCTGGAATTGGGAACAGATCAGAAATCCGCCCTGACCCAGGTGCGGCTGAAAGTAAAAAATTCTACTTTTAAGAAATTATTTGATGAACTGCTGAATAAATATAATTTCACTGTTATGGAAGATACACCGTTGAACCGTGAAGTGGCGGTTGATCCCGAGATGCTGGGAAAGGTCTTTGAGACGGTTGTATTGGTGAGTGATACAGGAGGCGATTTTCAGGCACCTGATCTCAGAAAGGCGACCGGCTCCTTTTACACCCCTCGTATTGTCGTGCACTTTATCTGCCGTGAGGTCCTGCTGAAGTATCTCTCTGCCCGCCTCGGTGGAGAAGTATGGGAAGGCCGTATCAAGCAGTTCCTGGACATTGACGCCTCCGATGGTCTGGATAAGAACGATCTTAAGCTGCTGAGGGAGATACTTGAACCGGAAGAAGCGGCTGACCTGAGAAAAGCCATAGAGAGAATTAAATGCTGTGACCCGTCAGTCGGTTCCGGGGCATTTGCTGTCGGGCTGTTACAGGAGATTTCTAATTTAATCCTTCTCTGTGAGGCATGTGAACGGGGCAAGGACCCCCGGTTGGAGAAAGGGACTAACTATCTCTATGAAAGAAAGCTCCGGATCATTGAGAACAGCATTTACGGCGTTGATATCCAGGCAAAGGCGGTTGATATATGCAAGCTCAGGCTCTGGCTTGCGCTTGTGGTTGACTATGAGCTTGGAGTTGATCCTGGTGAATGCACTGTTGAAATGTTTGAAGAGTCAATATCCTCTATCCCTCCGCTTCCCAACCTTGCTTACAAGATACAACAGGGTGATGCCCTGCTTGATCAGATACATGGAGTGCCGTTCAGGCTGGACCGGGTGAATCCCGATTCAGGCATGATAGAGATCATTGAGCAGATAAAGGCAGAGCATCAGAAGTTTTTCAAAGAGGAAGACCCTGTAAAAAAACGGCACATCCGCAAGACCGTTCTCGGATTGAGGTTGAAGCTCTCAAGGATGCAGTTGAATGCCGAGATGGAACAGAATCTCCCGGTAGTGCAGGAAGGTCTGTTCGGGGAAACTGCAAAGAATGCGGCGATGCGCAGATGGAGAGACGCCGAGGAGGCAAAGATAAAGAAGGCGCTTGAAGAGGTTAACCGGCTTGAGTCCCAATTTGCTGTCTTTAAATCAAAAAGCCGTTTGAGCAAGGAGGATGAAGACCGTTTGACATATCTGGAAAACGGCGAGGGCAAGAACATTACATTTGCCTGGCGCCTGGATTTCCCTGAGGTATTCAACCGTATTACAAAGGGTTCTTCAACCGTCAGCGGCAAGCTTGTATTAACAGCAGGATCGGGACAGCAGGAGCTTGTGGAGAATATCATGGTTGATGATGGTTTTGACATCATGGTAGGGAATCCGCCTTTTGTCACTTCAAGAAATAAGGAAAAACGGGAACTCTATCGGGAAAGATGGCAGCCGTATTGCTATGGTCAATATCATTTGTTAGTACCTTTCTTTCCTCGGTCTTTTGGAATAATGGCCAAAAACGCCCAGCTTGGTTTGATTGTTTCAAATGCTTTTGCAAAAAGAGAGTTTGGAAAGCCATTGATAGAAGGTTTTTTCCCGACTGTTGAGATAAATAAAATTGTAGATTGCTCAGGCCTTATGTTTCCGGGGCATGGAACACCGACATGTATAACCTTTGGTAGAAACCGCAAGCCCTTGATAGACAGCGCTATAAGAGTAGCTGCCATTCTGCCCGGTGGAGGGGACTTGAGGACAGCGCCTGAAGACAGTCCTCTCTGGACAACCATTGAAGCTCACCACAATGATAAAGGCTACTCCGACAGCCGTGTTGTTGTATCTGACAGAACAAGAGAGGATATGAGCAAATGGCCTTGGAATTTTGAAGCTCTGGCGGCTGAGACAAAACAAGAACTTGAGAATAAATGCATAAACAGACTTAAAGACTTCTTGAAAGGTTCTATAGGACGAGTATGCTTTTCTGGTGCAGATGAGTTATTTTTTGTCTCGGAGGATTTCTGCAGAAGATCAAAGTTGAACAAGGAACTTATATGCCAATTTATGGAAGGAGATACTTTGCGTGATTGGTCTGCGGAAAGAACGGTGTGCATTTTCCCATATGATGAAAATGGGGTTGTGTTAAGAGAGGAGCACACCAGCCGAGTAGAAAGGCTGTTTTCTCCGTGGAAGAAATTTCTTGAAAATAGACTTTCTTATGGGCAAACACAAATAGATAGAGGATTGAAATGGTATGAATATTCACTGCTCTTCCCAGAGAGAACAAAAGCAGGTATGGCTATCTCTTGGGTCGAAATAGCTACTCACAATCATGCACTAATTTTCAATAAACCTTTGATTGCTAATCGCTCAAATCCGATTTTTGAAATTAAAGAATTAAATCCAATAGGCTATGACTTATTATCAGCTATTCTGAATTCTCCTCCTGTGCTCTTTTGCCTAAAACAGGTTTGCTACAACAAAGGCGCAGGCGATGCAGAGGAGAAAGACAGGTTTGAATACGCTGGCGGAAAAGTTGAGCAACTGCCTATTCCAAATATAATTGCAATTGCTTTGGAAGGTGAGGAAAACGCATTATCCAAACGGTTGACGAACCTCTCTCAAGTCTGCTCAGAACATGGACAACTTCTGCCCTCTCTATCCATGAAAAAGCTCTTTGAGAAAGAGGGCGAGGCTTATGACAGTTGGAATCGCTCTTTACCGGGATATATCCCGCCGCATCCCTTGATCGGGGACCCGTTTACCGATAGTGCTTCATTGCAGGATGCTCTTTCAAAGGTCATATCAGAGAGGGAAATGTTACGTGCTCAAATGATAGCCCTTCAAGAAGAAATGGACTGGCTTGTTTATGAGGTATATGGACTGATAGACGAAAAGGCAGATTGCAAAATGGAATCGGATGATTTGCCAGAGCCGCTTTCTTTAGGACAGAGACCTTTTGAGATTTGGACAGATGCAAAAGAGAATCTCAATGCTGCCTGTGAACTGATTCCCGAAGACTGGAAAGAAGACCGCCGCCGGCTCTGGATAAATCGCTTTATTGCAATACGCGACAACGAGCATATTCAAAGGATCGAAAAGCCTGTGTATAAGCGGCGATGGTATCAGCCTGCCTCATATGAAAAACAGTTTGAAAAGGCATATGAATGGTGGCTTCTTGAGAAGGCTGAATGGTGGCTTGAGAAGAAGAAAGACGGCGGGCCCGTAACCATTGAAGATTGGGCAGAATCGCTTTGGGAAGATAATCGAATCCAGGCAGCATCAGAAGTAGCTAAAAAGGCCAAGACATTTGGGGCTTTCTTGAAAGTTCTGAAGAAAGTGGTTAATGAAACCACCGTACCTGAGGAGATTCCCTTTGCAGTGCCTTGGGCTGAATTACAAATAAAGGGCAAAAAGATTCCGGCTAAAGTAAAAAACATTCGCGGTAAGCTTAATGTGCCGCGTGAACGATTTCGTCTTCACAATAAAGACCAATATATTTGGGCAGGATTAGACTGGAAAATAAAATCTGATGAGGCTGAAAAAATAGATAAGACAATACCGGCACTCAATAAAACTTCAGATCTTTAGAGGAAGATGCAAAGAGAGCGATGAAATTAGTATTTCGTACAATTTATGACAATCCTGAAACTTGATATCTATTAGTGATGAAACAATATATGAAAATATTAAAATCGTTTTCCGAAATTGAGCCATTTCTTCCTATCCTTCAGAGTTGTGCAGATAAAAACCGTAAAGCACTTGGTTTTTTTACAAAACAAACATATGAAGAACAGGCTTTACAAGGACGTATATGGATTGCAATATCTTCAGACACGAATGATTACGCCGGTCATTTAATGTTTGGCGGAACATTTCCATTACTAAAAATATTCCAGGTTTTTGTTAACCCCAACTATCGAAGATCGAACATTGCTACAAAGTTAATAAAAGAGTTGGTAAGTTATGGTGAGTCTGGCAACTACATTTCTATTTCATGTAGAGTAGCTGCCGATCTACGAGCCAATTCTTTTTGGGAAAAAAATGGATTTGTTTTAATAAGACAAGAACAAGGAAAAGGCAACAGTAAAAGAACAATTAATATAAGAATAAAAGAGTTGAATACCCCAACATTATTTACTTACGGTGATGCGAGGAATAAACAAAATTTGCATAGTTCTGAAGTGCAAATCAGCTACATTAATAGACCTATCTCCAACAACCCTTCGTATGTAATAGATTTAAACGTGTTTTTTGATGTTGTGAGAAATAGACCGCGTAATAAAGAAGCAAGTTTACTAATAAGCGCTGGATTTAATAATCAAATTCGTGTTTGTGTTACGACAGAATTTTCAAAGGAGTTAGAAAAACACTCAGACCCTAATAAAGTAGACCCTGTCCTTTCATTTGCGGAAAGGCTGCCAACATTGCCACCCATAGATCAGAAAAATCTTGAAGGCATTATTTCAAAAATAGGCCTTTTAGTATTCCCTGAAAAGATGCACGCTGGGAAGCTAACAGAAAATGACAGATCAGATCTATTGCATTTAGCATCTTGTATTCATCATAGAGTATATGGTTTTGTTACAAACGACAAAGCAATTCTTAAGGTCAGTGATAAAATTCGGCAAAACTATGGACTTGATATTGTGTCTTCCCAAGACTTTATAGGGTCTGATAGTATCTCAGAAAAATATGATTTAAAAACCATATTTGATGGACAAGAAATAAATTCCGGCGAAATCAAAGAACATGAAAGACAAGAACTTGAATCGTTTTTAAGCGGATTAGGCATTTCATTAGAACAAATAGTAACTATACTCGACCCTGGAATAAGTGGTTCACCACGCCGCCGTGTTAGTGTTAGAGCTGATAACGAATTGATTGCTGTTGCATCGTGGGATGCTCCCAGTAAATTTATGCAGTCAACAGTTCTATATTTATTTGTCGATGAGCATCATCCAACTGCTACAAAAATAATTGATCATGTTTTAGAAACAGTTTCTCGTGATACAGCACCATTTCAATTAAGACGAATAGATTTATCTATTGGTTTTGAGCAAGTGCATACGAAACAAACCGCATTACAAAGGGGGTTCTGTCTGCAACTATCCGGCGATAGCCTGTCTTTAACAGGAGGTTTATCAAAAGTTTCGTATCGGGGAATAATTACTCCAGATTCCTGGCATGACTTCACCGTTAAATATAAAAAGCTGACGGGACTTGCTTTGCCTTCTATGATGCCAAATTATAAGGAATTTATTAACACGGGAATTGTTTTTAAATCAACACAAACAATAAATTTAAAGTTATTTGAATTCGAAACACTTATTTCTCCAGCATTATTGTTATGTAGAGGAAGGGAGGCGATAATACTTCCAATTCGCAGACGCTATGCCGACGAACTTTTACATAGTTATCAAAAACAAACCAAAATGTTTCCATATAGTGAGGCGTTACTTCATGTAGAAAGAGCTTACTTCAAAACCAGTCGAAACACTAACTTATTTAAAAAAGGATTGCCTGTAATATTTTATGTTTCTGGGAAAGAAGGCGGAAGCATGGAAGCTGTTGGCAGCGGACGTATAACGTTTAGCGATGTGCTATCATATGAGGAGATAGACATGAATATGTCTCGTCAAGGTGTATTGTCAAAGAATGAGTTGTCAGATCGCTTAGACTCGGAGGGAAAGATTCATGTATTTACATTTGACAACTTTAATTTATTTGCTAATCCAATTCCATTTAATAAACTGAGAGCTTTGGGATTAGTTAGTGCTGCTAATTTAATAACCTCTGAGAAATTAAAATACAATCAATTTATTAAACTCTGTAAAACTGCATATGACAAGGAGCAATTAAAGTGAATAACGCTATAATTTCGCTTAAGCCTAAATATGTACAAAGTATTTTGTCAGGGGAAAAAACTATTGAACTAAGAAAAAGAACAATCAACTTATTGCCTGGTACATATCTTTGGATATATGCAACCTTACCTCTCGGTTCTATTAGAGCGGTGGCGAAAATAGAATCTATTCATAGAGCAAGTCCTCGATCAATATGGAAAAAATTTTCTTCACACATCGGATTATCAAAAAAAGAATTCAATACTTACGTTAATGGATCAAATAAAGTCTCGGCTATTGCATTAACATCAATCAAGGAAATAAATCCACCTCTCGCTTTAAATAGTTTGCGCTCTAAAGTTAAAAATTTTCATCCTCCACAGTTTTTTGCGCGTATAACGGCAGACCATCCGGTTCTTAATATCCTTCATTCTTTAATTGTCAGGGAAAAATCAATGAGGCATAGGAGTCAGGCGCCGACAAAGGACAAATACGAGCAGTTTTATAAAACCAACATTATATCACTTATTAGCAGTGGGAAATAAGATGCCAAAAAAAACAGATTAAATGAGAAAGGCCTTCATAAGTTCAGCAACATTAGTTTCAGGACGAATCTTCGACTTTAAAGAATACCGCCAGGCCGATAGAAGAGTTGTAGAAATTATGGGTGACAAACCGGTCATGAGCGAAGATTTTGGCGCCCGGCCTCACTTTAACTCACAAATCCATCCCTTCTTCAAAAAACGATTGGAAAATATGGCTTGCACTTTCCCGATGGGTAAAAGAAAAAACACAAATCAACACCTACTGGGCCGACTTCGCACTGGAAATCAGCAACAAACTCGAACAAAGCTCTAAGCTAACTGATAAGCAAAAAAAGGAAATGAAAAAATGCTGGAACCAGGCAGTTAAAAATGGGTTTAATCCTTAAAGTAAAAGGAGGTAAGACATGGCACGAAAAAATGATCTTGAAGAATATTCTGGGGTGGTGTAATGTGTAGAGCAGACACCACCCTCTGAAAAAGATTGAGGCAAACTTGAAACAGATTGAAAGGGAAATTACTGATATGTTGGCTGAGGTAATGGAATGAAAAAAATTTCGCGTGGAGGCAAATCTCTTGTACCGATCAAGTCAAAACTTCCCAAAGCACAAACCGAGCTTCTCATCAGTGATATCCGTTCCTTTATTGAACAGTCTCGCTATAGTGTTTCACGTGCTGTAAATGCCGAACTTTCGATGCTTTATTGGAACATCGGTCAACGTATAAGGAAAAATGTTCTGAAAGAAAAACGCGCCTCATATGGAAAAGAAATTTTATCGACACTGTCGATAAAATTGGTCGAAGAATATGGCGCTGGATTCTCTCAGGCGAACTTATTTCGAATGGTACGTTTCGCAGAGGTTTTCCCTAATGAGAAAATAGTGACGACGTTGTCGGCACAATTAGGCTGGAGTCATTTTGTCGAAATCATCGCCTTGAGTAAAGGTCTCCAGCGCGAATTCTACGCTGAGATGTGCAGAGTTGAACGCTGGAGCGTGAGGCAATTACGGGAAAAGGTCAGATCGATGCTCTATGAACGTACAGCCCTTTCCAAAAAACCTGAAAAACTGATTAAACAGGAGCTTGATGCTTTGCGAGAAGAAAACAAGCTGACGCCCGACCTTGTATTTCGTGATCCCTATATTCTTGACTTCCTCCGTTTAAAAGACTCATATTCCGAGAAAGACTTGGAGGCCGCTATTCTGAGAGAAATGGAGTCATTCATTCTTGAGCTCGGAGCCGGCTTTTCCTTCATTGCCAGGCAGAAGCGGATGACAGTAGACGCGGAAGATTATTACCTGGATCTGCTCTTTTTTCACCGCGCGCTTCGCAGATTGGTAGCAATTGAACTTAAACTTGATAGGTTCAGGTCTGCGCATAAAGGACAGATGGAGCTCTATCTGCGCTGGCTTGACAAATATGAGCTCCGTGGGGTCTGGCCTGCACATTTTACAAAACGACCTGTTCCATCCATCACATAAAAAATATCATTGAAACATTAAGGGAAGAAAAGATGAATGTCCATAGTCAAACCCGGTCACATACCCTTGACTCTTTGTGAAAATCAGATTTGACACCGTTCTTTTAAAAACCGCTAATCTGACACAAATCCGACGTAAAAATTGGCAGGATTATTCAAGAATATAATAGGTTCCACGCCCTGTGCCTATGAAACCAGGTGCAAGGCGCTGATTACGGAATGGACTTTCTGAGTGGCAGATGGGAGGGTATAATATGTCAGTTGCGGTAACCCTGGCAAAAGACCTGAGAAAAGAGTTTCCCTGAATACAGGGGTTTTCCGTCCAGAATCTATGGAATATGCGGCAGTTGTAATGTATAATGAAAGAAAAAAGGAGGCTACAGATGAGTATATCAGTGACACTTCCGGAGATAAATATCCCGGAGGATGATTTAAAGATATTACTTGCCATCAAACTTCTTGATGAAGGACTGGTCTCTCTCGGCAAGGCATCTGAAATAGCCGGTTATTCTGAAAAGGCGTTTGTTGAGATATTGCTGCATAAAGGGATAGCCCCGATCAAGTACCAAAATCTTGATCTTGATAAAGAGATGTCGAATGCCTGAAACGGTTATTGTTGACACCTCTGTTTTAATAGCCCTTGAGAAAATTGATCTTTTGCAGGTTCTTTGCAAGATTTACAAAGAGATTATTTTACCTGATGCGGTTGCTAAGGAATTTGGCAATATTAATATTGATTGCCATTCGGTACGAAAGGTTGAGAGTAAATTGATTAATATTCTGATGCGGGATTTAAACCTGGGCAGAGGAGAATCAGAAGTAATAGCCTATGCCTATGAAACCAGGTGCAAGGCGCTGATTGATGATTTAAAAGCTCGTAAGGTGGCTGATGATTTAGGATTGTCATTCAGCGGCAGCATCGGAGTTTTGCTTAAAGCCGGAAAACTTGGACTTATAGACAGTGCTTTAAAAAAGACTCAAGAACTGAAAGATAAGGGTTTCTATGTTTCTAATGAACTGCTTGCTGATCTCTCAAAACGCAAGGTTTAAGAAATCCACATCTTAGAATCCCATCCATAAACGAAAACTCACAATAAAAATGAGGCATAGGGGGCAGGCACCGACAAATGACAAATACGAACAGTGTTAAGGTCAACATTATATTACTTGTTAGCAGTGGGAAATAAGATGCCACAAAAAAATCAGATCAAATGAGAAAGGCTTTCATAAGCTCAGCAACATCAGTTTCGGGGTCGAATCCGTGGGGTCGAATCTTTATTCTTGACAAAAGTAAAAAAAGGCATAGAAAAAAAGAAGCTGAAGTTCTTACAACTTTTACGTAGTATAGATATCGTTAGCTCTAAAGATGAATGAAGACGGCAGAAAAATTAATGTCGGTTCTAAAATGATCCTGGCTTTGCGAATGAAAACTCCCCGCCGCAAGCGGACAGGGTATCATCAGGTAAGAGATTATTTAAAAAATCCCCCTAACCCCCTTTTTCAAAGGGGGAGTTATAAGGAACCGCCGCAGAGACAGCAGGGTATAAAGAATTAAAACGTTCAAACAATCAAACAATCGAGCATTAGTCCTTATCCCTCTTAAAACCAATCTTCCTTTGTTTTTTATCAGGAGGATACTCGACAGTACCGAGTTCTGTCATTCCGGCTTGTCCGGAATCTATAACCCTTTGATTTTCCCGGATTCCCGACAAGCGGGAATGACAACTGCGTGGTCATGACGTTTTCTTTAGAATCAACATGTTAAAAGAGAACTCGGTACTCTTAAGGAGGATCCATAAGTCTATAAAATAGCTTCGAAAACAACAGCGAACTGTTTGTCATACGTCTTCTCAAGGGCTTTGAGACTTTGTTTCTGTAAAAGCATACGGACGGGAGCCTCCAAAATATTTTTTATGTCGTCAGGAAACCTTTTCGCATTTCTTCTTACGGTCTGATTCAATACCCCGTGTTTCTACTCCATAAAGCTCCGCAAGATGAGCGCTGAGCATACCCTTCTTCCCCCGGATAAAAAGAATCCTGCTCTTAATAGTATCCAGTGGGATGATTTCATTCATATTTTCCTTTAATTGATAACTGGTTGTTTGTATTATGGTAGCAGAGGGCTATGCCAACACTATAGCAGTTTGAGAAAGCGATTTATCAGGGAAGAGTCCTTCATATTCAGCTTGATACGTTTACAAAACTCTTTTTATTGGCTAAAATTAATACATGGAAACAGCAACTGTTCATCCTTACGTTGTTCGTGACGATTCTATACTTGGCGGCGAACCAATTGTTAAAGGTACAAAGACATCGGTGCGTGCAATTGTTGAAAGCTGGCGGCTTGGTCTTTCCCCTGAAGAAATCGTAGTTCATCTCCCTCATCTCACACTTGCTCAGGTGTTTGATGCCTTGAGTTATTACAGCGACAACAAGGATGAGATCAATGATTATATTGAGAAAAACAGAATCCCGGATGATCTCATCCATCCTTCCGTCCGTTGATTTCTATTTATACAGATGAGGATGTAGATGTCCTGCTAAAACCTCTGCTTATAGCAAAAGGCTACTACGTATTTACAACTCACGATGAAAAAATGCTTTCGAAATCTGATAAAGAACAGCTTGAACATGCAGTAAAACTTCAGTGCACATTTCTTACACATAACAGAGTGCATTATGAAAAACTTTATTCTGAATTTACAAAAGATAATAAAGAGCATTTTGGCGTCATTGTCGCAACAAGAAGGAATGTTTACGAATTAGCGCGGCGCATTGCCCGTCTTCTTGAATTCCACACTCCGGATTCCATAAAGAATAGATTGCTGTATATCTGAATTGCTGTCTTTCCGCAAATTCTATATGCCACCACTATGGCAGATGCACAAGAGAAAATATTTAAAGTGCTGCATCTTATAAAGGAAGAGATTCTTAATCCGTGATACCGGTATTTCAGATCTGTCTTTTCAACATGACCATTATTTATACGGCCTTCCAAAGAAATGAGCAAACCGGTCTTTGTAGATACCTCTGCCTGGTTAGCTTTAACCAAGGAACGTAATAGTCGCGCCAATTCATGACTTTATTTAGAGTCTGTGTATAAATAACGCAACTGCTCAAAAGCATGTCATTCCCGCAAGCACGCCGGGACTCCTTCATAAAGATACGATTCCGGACAAGCCGGAATGACAGCAAAACGACAACTGTTTGAATTTATACTCATGCCCTGATCAAAAGCAGGAGGAAATCGTGTTTAGATTTCCGGAATGCTTCAAGCGCTATATAAAGCATTTAAAAAACCGTGAACCGTGAACGCTTACCTCATAGATGTTCCGTATGATAATATATATATTTGAAAATACCTTTACAGGGAGGATTAATGACCCAGGAATTTAAAAATGCAACCGACTGCTGGAAGGCAATATTATCCGATGTTACAAAAAACAGGGGATTGCTCTCAACCATAGAAAGGTTTGCGAGGGAAAACACGGCCACTGCAAAGATTGTATTCGGCACATCCGGATGGAGAGGTGAAATAGGGGCGGATTTTACTTTTAATAATGTAAGGATTACGGCCTCTGCAATTATCCGGATGTTCAGGGAAGGTGACCCCTCTGTTATGAAAGCAATGGGCATGTCCGGTTTTGATGAGATCAGAAGCAGGGGTGTCATAGTCGGACATGACAACCGCTTCCTCGGCCCTGAATTCGCCGGAGAAGTAATCGCTTTCCTCCGGAAAGAGGGGATTAAAACATGGTATGCGGGTGAGGCGCCGACGCCGGAATTCTCGGCAGGCATTGAGATGCTCAATGCCGCATGTTCAATCAACCTGACACCGTCACATAATCCGGCAAATTACGGCGGCTTTAAATTCAACCCCTCTGACGGAGGCCCGGCCGGCACTGAAATTACGGCACAGATTGAAAAGATAGCCAACGAAATGATGAGGGAATCTCCTCTACTCACTGCCGCACATCCTGAACACGATGAAAAGATAGATTTAACCGGGCTGTATATTAAATATATAACAGAGAGAAAGACGGTAGACATCAAAAAGATCCGGGATTTTATCGAAAAAGAAGACTGCATTATATGTATTGATAATGTGCACGGCGCAACGAGGGGACGAATTCAGAAGATCATTGGTGAAAGCGACAAGATACGCTATTTGCGGACGGAAGATGATTATCTGTTTGGCGGAGTGGCCCCGGAGCCTTCGGACAAAAACATGAAAGGCATAAAAGAAACTCTGAAAGAAGGCAATGCTGCCTTTAAAGTCGGGGTTATAATGGACCCCGACGGTGACCGCATTCGCCATGCCGACGAAGAGATGATTATCCCGATGAACTACTTTGGCGCCATGGCCTTGCATTTCCTGCATGTACACAAAGGCTTTTCAGGTGTTGCGGTCAAGTCCGTCGGAACAAGCAATCTTGTAAATGCCATAGCAAAAAAATTAAATATCCCTGTCAGAGAGACAAAAGTAGGTTTCAAAAACTTCAGGCCCTATCTGCTGCGCACGGCCAAGGAAAGGGCCATTGTATGCTTTGAAGAGTCGGACGGCATATCGGGATTCAATCATACACTTGAAAAAGATGCGCTCTTCGGCATCCTCCTTGCCATAGAGATGATGGCAATAACAGGTAAAAACCTGAGCGCCTACCTGAAGGACATTATGGATGAGTTCGGATATTATTATCCTGACCGCTCGGGCATAGGGGTTGACCGTTCCCTTACCGGAGAGGTTTTATTAAATAAACTCTCTGTTATCAGGGATAACTTCAGGGTGGGCACAGAGGTCCGGATAGGCGACGTTCAAAGAACGGTAAAAGAGGTTATTACAGTAGACGGCACAAAGCTCGTATTCGATGACGGCTCATGGCTCATGATTCGCCCTTCCGGAACAGAACCTAAAGTAAGATTCTATATTGAGGCAAGAACAGAGGATGAAAAGACGGCTCTGTTCGGGAAAGCGGAGAAAATAACCAGAGACGCGCTCGGGATTGCGTAAACTGAGTTTGCAGCCGTTCACGGTTGACAGTTAACGGTTATTGGAAGCATGTAAAAAAGGGCAAGTTATTGTCTAACAGGGATGCAAAAGAACTCATTCATGAATTGAACTCAATTCTAAAAACATTATATAAGGCCTTTAAAAACCGTGAACCGTAAACTGATAACTGTCAACTATTCCTTATTCCTGAAGATTTTTCAGAAAACTTATTAATAACCTTACCCCGATGCCGGTTGCTCCCCGTGGAATATACGGCTTCTCTTTATCAGTCCACGCAGTAGAGGCAATGTCAAGATGTACCCAGGGGGTGTCACCTGCAAATTCCTTTAGAAAATATCCTGAAGTGACAAGCGAACCTGAACGGCCTGCGGAGTTCTTTAAATCTGCAATATCGCTTTTTATATAATCCTTGTATTCGTCAAAAAGCGGCATTTGCCAGACCTTTTCAGCACTCTCTTCCGAGGCCTTTTCTATTTTTTTCATTAAAGAATCATCATTCCCCATCATGGCAATCGCTTCATTGCCCAGGGCTATGGAGCACGCTCCGGTAAGGGTTGCTATATCAATAATAGCCGAAGGTTTGAATTTTTTTACGTATCCGATTGCATCGGCAAGTACAAGCCTGCCCTCTGCATCAGTGCTGATAATCTCAATGGTTTTACCTTCCATGGTTCTGACCACATCACCGGGTTTTGAAGCGCGGCCTCCCGGAAGATTTTCCGTTGCCGGCAGAACCGCTATGATGTTGAGAGGTAAATTCATTTCAGAAGCAGCCTTCATTACCCCGAGCACAGCCGCTCCGCCTGCCATATCATACTTCATCATTTCCATTCCCCGGGCGGGTTTGAGGGAGATGCCGCCGCTGTCAAAGGTTATGGATTTACCGATCAGAGCTATCGGCGGAACATTTTTTTTCTTATATGTAATTACTATAAACTTCGGAGGCTCCGTGGACCCCCGGGCAACAGAGATGTATGCCCCCAGACCGAGCTTTTCAGCCTGGTTCCTCTCAATGACCCTGACCGACACCTTTTTCAGGGATCGCGCGTATTTTACAAGTACGGAAGGAGTCATGTCATTAGACGGCGTGTTTACCAGGTCCCGTGCGAGATGTGTTGCAGTTGCTGCCGCCTCTGTCCATTTTATCCCCTTTTTCAAATCTTTATTTGAGAGGATAGTGATGCTTTTGAGCCCCCTGGTAATTTCTTCTTTTTTATATTTTTCAAAACGATACAGTGAAAGCAGGCCGCCTTCTGCAAAATCAGCAGGCATGAGTTTTAATGATGCTATTGTCCGCGTAGAGAGGGCTGCATCCCTGACGTTCAGATTCCTTAAATATGAACATGCCTTGCCTCCTGCCTGTCTCAGCTTATCCCGCGTGACCTCGTTTCTTTTGCCGAGGCCGATCAGAAGAACTCTGCGGGGTTTTATCTTTCCCCCTGTATGCAGCAGGGAAATTTCATTCTGTTTCCCTGAAAATTCTCCTGAGTCGATTATTTTTTTGAGCAGGCCGTTCAGCTCTTCATCTATTTCTTTATAAGGACGTATATTGTCCTCTTCTGATAACGGCAGTATTAATGCATCAGATGGGAAGCTTGTTTCTTTTGCTTTTTTAACAATGATTTTCATGTTATATATGATGAATATTTTTTATTGCAATGAATTCTATCATATATGCTGAGGGCAGTTCAATCGGGATTGTACCGGCGGCTTTAGCTGTTTTAAGTATTATAGTACAATAAATCTTTTGCAATCGTCTCAATATTAAATTAGAATACTATAGTATACGGTTCTGTTATAATAGTACCGGCGTCCGTAAAAAATCCTTTGTATTATAAACTGATATGGGTGATATGAAATATATAATTGAAAGGGTCGAGGGTAAGAAAAGTGATTACCAGGAGTATAATTTTACTCAAAAAGAAAACGATGCCTTAAAGACCTTTTTTGATCTCTCGCAGGAATTTGACGATATAGAAAATTTCTACGATTTATGTGTGGCGATTCCCAAATGTTTTTTCAATCTGGATGCACGTCTCTATACTGTAGATCCTAAAATTCATACCCTGGCGCTTATTGCAAAGACTGAAGACGGGAGATATGAATTGAATTCACCCCCGCCCGATGATATAAAACCTGCCGAAGAGCCTTACTATACCGGGAATAACAGTTTAATATTGACTATCCGCGGAAAAGAGCCCTTAATTGAAGAGCTCCCTTTCAAGGTCAAGGATGATGTCCTTGGTTTACTGGAGATATATCCTGTCAGGGACCTCACAGAGCATCGTGAACTCTTTTTCCAGAAATATGCCAACCGTATCGGGTTTAATATCCACAACAGGTTATTAGTTGAAAAAAATATTGAGCATCTCAGGTTCATACGTTCCCTTGTTGCCGATATTGAACACAACATAATAGTCCCCAATATGGTCTATAAGCTTTTCCTGAGGGGACTCAAAAGAAAGATTGAAAAAAATGTGGAGCTGGAAAAGGATTTTTTCAGCAAATCAACTGCGGGTCTCTGTAATGAGGCTTGCATGAATAATTTTATAAAAGAATTCAACGATATCAACCAGGGATTAAACGAAGAACTCGAAAATATAGAAAAGCATTACAAGAACATGAGCCTGTTTATTGAGACACTCTTTCGGAAGAGCCATTTTGACCAGGGACGGCTGACACTCCGGAGCAAGCCCTGCAATATGAAAAAGGATGTTGTTCAGCCGCAGCTTGAGCGGTATATCGAACAATTTAAACGAATGGGTATCACAGTAGATGACCGTTTCAGCGGTATCCCCGAGGCTGAGATCATTACTGTTGTGGATGTGGGATTAATAGCCCAGGTCTATGCCAACCTCTTTTCAAATGCGGTCAAATATACCCAGGAGGTAGTTACTGAAACAGGGGAGAAAAAGAAATATGTATCTTATGGCCGCGAGGTTATCAAGGATTTCTTCGAACCGGGAAAAGACGGGATCAAGTTCAATGTATTCAGCACAGGGCCTCATATTCCCCCGGAAGAGAGGGATAAAATATTTGAAGAGGAATATCGCGCCTCAAATGTCTTGAACCAGCCGGGCACAGGGCACGGCCTCTCTTTTATAAAAAATGCCGTTGAGATACACGGCGGAACAGTGGGTTACGAGGCCACACAGTACGGGAATAATTTCTATTTTATCCTGCCGAAATAAATTATGGAAATATCCCTGTCCCTCCTTCTTCCGCCATGATAAAATAATAGTATGAAGCCGATGTCATCAAGGGCACTTGAAGTTAATATTGCCGAGCACCGCGTTGATGTAACAATTGACCCCAGATATCATGTCATAAAGAAGGTGATGTCCGGGTATGGGGGACTGCAAAAATTACTGGACACTTTTCTGAAAGAGCTTTGCCACCCTTATAAAAACCGGAAGTTTATAGTAAATGAGGCCGGGACTTATTCTCTGGGCTATTTTTACGATTTAAAGACTCATCCGGAGGGACCGGAAGCAGCCAGGCTCTATATAGACATTGCTATCGACTCCATAGAAAAGGCCCGGGAAACGGAAATTAAGACAGATGCCTTTCATAATCTCTATGCCCTCCTCCAAAAATCCATAAAAGAGAGCGGGCCGGAATTAAAGAGGTTTCTTCCTGTGATAAATTATGGTTTCAGCCGGATAAATAAACTTTCAGGCGAGCACCTTTCACTAATTGCCAGAAGTTATTACAGGTTAAACAGGCTCGCCAGGGCCTTTCTTCATGAGGCGCCTCCGGAGACGGATTTCCAGGCAGTTAATTCCCTTTTGATCAGGTATTTCGAATATACTTTTTCATACTGGCTGTCTGAAAACGACCCTCATGAGTGGTTCGGCAGAGAAATCTCACAGCCTCTTCAGTCAGAAATATCCGCTCTCTTTAAACCCATATCCCACTCTCATATAAGGGCATGCCGTACAAAACTTCATGAAATTGTCAGCCTCAGGGACAACAATTCCCGGACAACCCTTGAAAAACTTCTCTGCCTGCCCGGATACGGGGAGATTGTCAGCCTCTATAAGGGACTGCCTGACAGGTTGTTTGAATCAGCGGACAATGAAAAACTGAAACATCAATACAAGCTGATTTTCCTTTTTCATAATATGAATATTGCCGGGCTTTCGGGCATCCATGAAGAGACCCTGAGAGAGGTTAACCGTATTATATCATGGCTTATTGCACATGAAGACATTGAACATATCCAGTTATTGATTCAAAAAACCTTTACCATCCTCCGGAAAAGCATTGAGAAATTTCCCGGTACAGTGCTGAAATCGGTCCTGAATATGGGAAAGGGTGTTTACATGACCGATGAGAGCGAGCTGGTTAATTTTTTAGGTTCTTTCTCATTTCAAGTGGGTAAACCAACTTTACTGAAATCTAATTTACCTGTAAGAAGGTAAATTATTGTTTCAAAGTTTTTAAAAGTTCTATATCCTCTTGCTTTTGCTTTAGCAGCTTGCACCAAACTGTTAAGACCTTCTAATATGCCATTGTTAATTTTACTGTCATACCATCTTAGCACTCCAGCCCAGTGGTTTTTTATT
>BDSY01000042.1 GCA_002897895.1 bacterium BMS3Abin06 | reverse complement strand
TTAGGCCACATAATACAATACCCAAGTGGAATTACACTCTTATGCCAAACAATGCAAACATATTAATCGATTAATTGTTGAGAATTTAGAACCAAAGATTGTAAAGTTATTTTTTCGTGGACCCTTACCCCTATCATTTAAGACCGAAAAAGAGCTGACACAAAAACTCTATGACTTTATTGCCCGGTCAGACGGAAACCCTGATAGAGAGACATTAGAAAAGATATTCTGGGAAGCAGAAGCGGACATCCAGTGCTGGCTTCTGAATCTCCCGTTTAACCTTGCGGCTCGCGGTATGGTGGATGAAGCTGTTAAAATATCACGGCGGTATTCGGAGGTGTTTGAGACCGGGAATTTTCTCGGCGATCTGGCCGTAATCTTTGCAGAAGCAGGCAGAAAAGAAGAAGCGTTTAAACATATTGCACAATGTACAGTTATCTCGACACAGATAAAAGCGTAATAATATCATCTCCCGCAGGCTCCGGCAAAACAGAGAAGCTTGCGAGGCGTTATATTGCACTGCTTCAGAAAGGGGTGGATGTAGAGAGAATCCTTGCCATTACTTTTACCGACAAGGCTGCTGCCGAGATGAAGCAGAGGATTCTAAGGATTCTCAGGGATGAAGACGAAGGGTTGTTCTTAAAGCTTCTGGAAAAGATGCCCCTGATGAGGGTATCAACGATTCATTCATTTTGCGGAACGCTTCTCAGGCGGTTTTCTTTTGAGGCCTCAATTGATCCCAATTACATGGTCGAAGATGCAATCGACTCTGATATGATATGGGAAGAAATACTCTACGAAGTCCTCATGGATGCAGGCAGGGGGAGTAAAGGACATGAAATATTCCTCCAGACCCTCAGTGAAAAGGGATTCAGGGGACTTGATTATCTTCAGAACACGGTAAATTATCTTTTCCGGGAAAGTCCTTTTTCTCTGGAGTCTCAACCCTTCCGGCATACCTCTGATGCCGGTTCATTAATGGAGGAGCTCAGATCATGGCAGGGCGTGAGTGATTTGATAGAGGACTATGAAGATTTCTTTAAGGAAGGTACCTTTGAGGGAAAAAAGAGGTGGGAAAAATACTTCCTGACAGAAAAGAAAGAACCCCGCAAGAGACCTGTCCCGCTGCTGAAAAACATTGCTGATTACCGTGACTGGGCATCCAGAATGCATATGTTCCGGAAGGACAGACTGCTCCGGGAGTATGTAAAGCGGACCGGAAGGATAATGGAGATCTACAGGAAATGCTTAGCCAGATATACGGACATAAAAAAGGCAAAGGGGATACTGGATTTCAGCGACCTTGAATATCTTGCATACAAAATGCTGACAGAAAACCCTGAGTGGGCAAATATCCTGTATGCATTTGATGAAAAAACAGACCATATCCTTGTTGACGAATTTCAGGACACCAACACGTTTCAGTGGGCAATAATCAATAAATTAACAGAGGAATGGCGGTCGGGATTAGGTGCGAAAAGGGAAGAAGGGATAAGGCCCACCATGTTTTTTGTCGGGGATGAAAAGCAGTCCATATATTATTTCAGGGGGGCAAACGTGGAAATTTTCCGCAGGGCAAAAGAAAAGCTCGAAACCTGGCTCGGAAATGAGTTCTATTATGAAGAGATCAAAGAAAATTACCGCAGCCGCCCTGCAATTATCGAATTTACAAACCGGGTTTTTTCAAAGATCATGCAAGCCGGAGAAGAGAGCCCCTCATGGATAACAAGGTACAGTCCTTTCAGCGCTTATAGAACAGGCATTCCCGATGCAGGCCGTGTAGAGCTTATCCTGTTAGATGATGAGAGCTTGAATATGCAGGAGTCAAAACAGAACGAAGCCGATATCCTCGCACAGAGGATCAAGGGGCTTGCAGGGGATTTCCGGATAACCGACAGAAACACTCAGCAGCAGAGGCCGTGCAGATATATGGACATGGCTCTGCTTTTGAGAAAAAGGACCCATCTCAAAAAATATGAAGAGGTGTTAAGACGGTACAATATACCTTTTGTTGCAGTTAAGGGCATCGGTTTTTATCAGGAGCCTGAGGTTGCCATGCTCCGGGCCTTTATATTTTTCCTCTCTAACCCCAGGGATGATTACAGCCTTTACATTCTTTTAAAGAGCCCTCTCTTTCATATGCAAGAGAGCGGGATTATCAGGTTAATAAACAGCGAAGGCGATTCTCTGTTTGAAAAGATGAAAGATGGATGTTCAACAGATACTATCCCCCCCTTAGTAAGGGGGGGCGCAGGGGGGGTAAACCCTGTCGAACTGCTTACAGCCTGGCTCTCGCAGCTTCCGTATACACCGGTTTCAGTACTGATTGAACAGGCACTGACTGAAACAAAAGCATGGAGGTATTTCCATGAAGCCCAGAGAAAAGCGGACATAAAAAAATTCATCAGGATAATGGAAGACCTCGAGGCAAACGGCAAATCGATCCTCAAAATAAGGGACTTTCTTGAAAGGACATGCAATAAAAATGAGGAACCCAAGGCAAATGTAAACACCGAAGGGATGGATGCCGTAAAAATAATGACCATTCACGCAGCCAAAGGCCTGGAATTCCCTGTTGTCTTTGTGCCGGGAATTGAAGAGCCCTTTACCTTTAAAACAGGCGAAAACCTGGTTTATGAAAAAGATGGAAAATTCTTTTTCAAGTCCGAACCCGAATCATCAATCCGCAAACAGGACGAAGACTTCCTGATCCACCAGGCAAAAGAGGAGGAAGAGCAGAAAAGGCTGTTCTACGTGGCGGTTACCAGGGCGGAAGAAGCGCTTTTCCTTATCAGCCGCTGGAGCAGCAGGGAGAGAAGTTTCCTCTCCTTTCTCAGACAGGGGCTCGGCCTTGAAAAGCAGGATGCATCGTACGTCATTGAAGCGGATCTTCCGGGGTTTTCAATATTGAGAGGGGAAGATGTAAGAATGCGCTTTGAGCATGCTCCCGGACATGAAGCAGATAAAAAGCCTCTGCACCCTGTGGAGGTAACTCCAATGAGAGTTAAAAAACAGGCTCCATGGAAAGCGGTTACCGAAACTGTTGACATTAAGCGACAGCACGGCAAAGACTGGGTAGTTCTTGGAGATATCATGCACAGAATTTTTGAAGGCGTATCAAAAGGCATCCTGCAGGAGAGAGATATCAGAGCTAAAGCCGGCAAACTGCTCGATGCCGTGGGAATTCTCAAAGAAGAGAGAGAAGAAAAAATATTAATGATTGAGAGAGATATAGCTGCTTTAAAGAGTAAAGGCATATGGCAGGATATTGTTGCACCGAAAAAAGATTCATTTTCCGAGCTCCCGTTTATATATGAGGAGGATAACGTTGTCTATACAGGGAGGATTGACAGGGTAATAACAGAGGGCGATATTTACAGAATATACGATTACAAGACCTTTCCTGTAAGAGAAAAAGATACAGGGTATCTTTTGAAAGAATATTCCGGCCAGCTTAATATGTATAAAAGGGCTGTTAAAAAATTATTTAACCCGAAACAGGTAAAATCCTTTATTCTCTTTACGCATACAGGCGATGTAAGGGAGGTCTGAAAAAGAGTGGCAGAGGCACTGAGGCGCAGAGGCACAGAGGGGTATCTTCCAAAGTGAAGAGACCCTTTGGCCAGCATTTCCTTTTTGATCCGAATATACTCGGAAAGATTCTGGATTGCAGCAGTGTGACCCTTGATGATACAGTGGTTGAAATAGGCCCCGGCCTGGGGAGATTGACAAAACTTCTTTCAGAGCGCGCCAAAAATGTTATTGCTATTGAATTTGATAAAAAGTTGATTACACGGCTCAGGGAAAATCTTTCAACAAAGACGAATGTGGAAGTTGTCAGAGCGGATGCCCTTAAATTCCCTTATGACACGATCAAAGGCAGATTCAGGGTAGTTGCGAATATCCCTTATTACATAACCACGCCCCTGATATTCAAGCTGCTCGAATTCAGGGAAAAGATCCCATCCATGACCTTACTGCTGCAAAAAGAAGTGGCAAAAAGGATTATTGCTTGTCCGGGCGGAAAGGATTACGGCGTGCTTTCGATTTCCATCCAGCTATACACAAAACCCGAGTTGAAATTTATAGTATCCGGAAAAGCTTTTTCACCGCCCCCCAAGGTTGATTCCGCTGTTGTACATTTTAAAGTTTCTTCCTCACCTGTTTATAAAGTAAATGACGAGGCCCTTCTTTTGAAGATCGTAAGGGCCGCCTTTTCACAAAGAAGAAAGACCATCGCGAACAGCCTGAAATTATTTGAAGGGATAAAAGATGCCCTCAGGGAGGCAGGCATTGACCCTGGAATCCGCCCGGAAACATTAAGCATACAGGATTTTATAAGGATAGCAGATGCCCTCAGGTAAGTAAGGGCAATTCATGAATTGCCCCTACCTGGGTTATAGTAAATATAGTTCACACAAATCTGTAAAAGAGTAATTCATTATGAAGCAAAATAGAGATTATGACATTATTGTTATCGGCGCAGGCCATGCCGGCTGCGAGGCAGCGCTTGCAGCGGCAAGAATGGGCCTCAGCGCCGCTGTCTTCACAATGAGCCTTGACTCAATCGGCAGGATGTCCTGCAATCCTGCCATCGGGGGGCTTGCAAAAAGCCATCTTGTAAAGGAGATCGACGCACTCGGCGGTGAGATGGCAAAGATCACTGATAAGGCAGGCATACAGTTTAAAATCCTCAACAAAAGCAAGGGGCCTGCTGTCCGGGCCACAAGGGTTCAGGCCGACCGCGCGCTTTACAGTAAATATATGAGACAGGCCCTTGAGGCAGAGGCCGGACTCGACATTAAACAGGAAATTGTTGAAAAAATCCTGATTGATAAAAACCGGGGCTGCGGGATCACGACTCAGGAATGCTCCTACAGGGCAAAGGCCGTGATAATAGCAACCGGGACATTTTTAAATGGTTTGATTCATATCGGGCCGGAAAGCTCCCCTGCGGGCAGGGCGGGTGAACCACCTTCAGTAAATCTGTCAAAAAGCCTCAGCGGTCTGGGTTTTAAAATCGGACGCCTCAAGACAGGAACCCCTCCAAGGCTTGATAAACAGAGCATTGATTTTTCAGTTATGGATATTCAGGACGGGGACGCACCTCCTCCGCCCATGTCTTTGTTCACAAAAGAGATAACAAACCCGCAGCTTCCGTGTTATATAACTCACACGAACGAACGCACCCATAAAATCATTCTTGATAATCTGAAATACTCTCCCTTATACAGCGGTAGAATCAGAGGTATCGGCCCGAGATACTGTCCTTCTATCGAAGACAAGATTGTCAGATTCAGGGACAAGCCGGGACATCAGGTTTTTCTTGAGCCCGAAGGGTTGGACAGCGACGAATACTATGCCAACGGTATTTCAACCAGTTTGCCCCAAGAGGTTCAGATAAAAATGGTCAGGAGCATCAGAGGGCTTGAAAACGCAATCATAAACAAACCCGGCTATGCAATAGAATACGACTTTGTCTATCCGACCCAGCTTAAGCCGGCGCTGGAGACAAAACTCATCCAGGGGCTTTTTCTTGCAGGGCAGATAAACGGCACATCAGGCTATGAAGAGGCTGCCGCCCAGGGGCTTATTGCCGGGATAAACGCAGCACTGAAACTTAAAAAGAAAAAACCCTTTATACTGGGAAGAGACGAGGCATACATCGGGGTTTTAATCGATGATTTAGTGACAAAAGGGACAAAAGAGCCTTACCGGATGTTTACCTCAAGGGCTGAATACAGGCTCTTGCTCAGACAGGATAATGCCGACTTGCGGCTCATGGAAAAGGGCTTTAATCTCGGGCTTATAAACAAAACGCAGTTCAATGCATTAACTGAAAAGAAAGCTGCCATTGAAGCGGAGATGAAGAGAATTAAAGCCACACGGGTCAAGCCGCAGATTATAAATCCTGTTTTACGTAAACTCGGCGCCGCCCCTGTAAGGGAAGATGCCACCCTGTATCAGTTACTTAAGAGGCCGGAGATTAAGTACGCGAATATTGCAGAAGTTTCTTCATCCGGCAGCGGGATATCACAGGATATAATAAACCAGGTTGAAATCCGGACAAAATACAAAGGCTATGTCCGGAGGCAGGCGGAATTAGCGGAGAAATTCAAAAAAATCGAAGAAAAGGCCATACCTGAATGCTTCATCTACAAAGGCATTCATGGACTCTCAAAAGAGATCATAGAGAAACTTGAAGAGGTCAGGCCACTGAATCTCGGACAGGCAGGCAGGATCCCCGGTGTTACACCCGCTGCAATGTCACTTCTTATGATAGCAGTGGCGAGGCAGGGACATAGTAAGAAAGGCACAAAGGGGCAAAGGCACAGAGGCACAGAGTAAAAAAGGGCTGTTCTTTGTGCCTCCGGTTAAGTTATCGGACACAAAAAAGCCGGCATCTTTATTATTATTATTTTTAATAAAAAGATGCCGGTTTTCTTTTTAATGTTCGTATTTTTTAGGAAAATGCTTGTGGGTCTTCTCAAGTTTTTCCTTAAAATTAAACTTATACTTAGCGTCAACCTTTGCATTGAACGGGCTGTCGCCTCCGTGACATACCAAGCAGCCTTTTTCATCTTCAGATGGAATTATAAGCCCTGCAGCCTTGGCGTCAGCCAGCTTGAACTTCTTATTTTTCTTCATGATCTTCTTATATTCACCGCCTGGCCCGTGGCATCCTTCACACTGAACTCCGGCTAATTTCGGGGTCTTCTCCATGCTGACAAATCCACCCTTGCCGTAACCGGTTGTATGGCATTTCAAGCAGTCGGCATCAGTAGTATAGTCTTTTTCAGGGTCCAATCCGACCGTTTTCTTTGCATCCGCTTTTACACCCGGTTTTAAATTCTCAAAACTCGTTGCCATGGCTGTTTTTTTCCATGATTTATACTGCTTCATGTGACATGCCTTGCACTTTTTTGCGCCGACATATTTTGCAGCATCAGCATCAACACCTGTTACAACCAGAAGCGCCATAACGAACATAAACGAAACAACTACCAATAATACTTTTTTCAAGACTTTACCCTCCTTTGTTTGGTTTGTTTATTTAAATACAGCGATTCATTTTCAAAATGTCCTAAACCGCCCCGGCTATCAGAGGCATATGCCCGCCTCTGTAACTCAGTGAAATAAAAAAAACCTGAATATTGCGGTTAAAAAATCGCTGAAAACAATTTTTAGAATTTCGGTTGTTTAGTATAACAGGAAAAAACACGCATTTGTTAAAAGATATTTTAATTTTATTATTAATATTTTTTAAATTATGTATCAGCAGAGGGGGGAGATCGTTTTTCGTGCCCGTTAACCGTGTCCGTTTTTATTTCTTTTGTCTTTTACGGTCACGAACACACACAGGCCCACGATCCTTTCCCGTCTCAATCCCTTATTCATCAGGTCGGGAACGGCAGTTGCGAGATTCAAGATGTTAGATGCAAGTTTTATCTTGTTGTTGTCTTTTCACTCGCCCCTTGCATCTGCCTTGAAACGGCAGTTGCGAGATTCAAGATGTTAGATGCGAGGGTTTTTTGAAAGACTGTTAATCAAACCTTGCAACATTTTGCTGATCTCAACACACTCGGAAATCCTTTTATCAGCAATGTCTTTTTTTAAAACGCCTGCATCCTTAATCTTATAATACCAGTTCTCACTTTCAGCGGTTGTTCTTTTAGAAATGTCCAGGTAGTTCAGATATTGTTTTGTGCTCCTTGCATTAAATCCTTCCGCAATATTAGAACTTATAGAACTTACACTCCGTACCATCTGGCTTATAAGTATTCTTGCAACTTCATTTTTGGGAAATCCGCTGATATCATCCAGCAAATCTAAAAACAACTTATGTGCTCTGCGCCAAACCTCTAAATCCGTGAAGTGTTTTATTCTACCCATTCAAAACAAGATACAAGATTCAAGATGTTAGATGCAAGTTTTATCTTGTTGTTGTCTTTTCACTCGCCCCTTGCATCTCGCCCCTTGCATCTGCCTTGAAACGGCAGTTGCGAGATTCAAGATGTTAGATGCAAGTTTTATCTTGTTGTTGTCTTTTCACTCGCCCCTTGCATCTGCCTTGAAACGGCAGTTGCGAGATTCAAGATGTTAGATGCAAGTTTTATCTTGTTGTTGTCTTTTCACTCGCCCCTTGCATCTGCCTTGAAACGGCAGTTGCGAGATTCAAGATGTTAGATGCAAGTTTTATCTTGTTGTTGTCTTTTCACTCGCCCCTTGCATCTCGCCCCTTGCATCTGCCTTATAGTCCCTTATTCATCAGGTCTTAGTTTCTCAGGGAATATATATTTTATGCGGACTCAGGTCATAGCTGGCGTCTCAATCCCTTATTCATCAGGTCTTAGTTTCTCAGCTTATTGAGACCCCTGTCACTGAACTAGCCATTAGCGTCTCAATCCCTTATTCATCAGGTCTTAGTTTCTCAGTCCACCCCTTTTTTTAATAGTAAATTCGATACGTTATACCCTCCTTTCCTGTAACCTCCGGTTATCCACAATCTATTTACCATTCTAAACCTTTCTTCCAGTGTTGTCAAAGACCTTTTTTGCTAATAATTTTAAGGGGTTACATCAATTAAAAATCTTCCTGACTCAACATTCTATTATTCAGAAGATACAGTGTAAACCTGTCTACTATTGGCCTGAATTCTTCCTGTATATCGCAGGCCAATGACGCCCGTCCATATTCAACCTCATGGTAATACCCCAGATACGGATCAAATCCGAGACCGTCAAGCAGTGAGGAAATCTCGTTGAATACAAGTGTGTATCCGAAAGATAAAAGGGCATTTACCGGGTCGGTAGAGGGGCGCTTTTTTCTGCCCGGAAATTCAAATGCGCCAAGCACCATTTTCCCGATGCCTTCAAAATAGGCCCTTGCGGCATTTCCTTCGACTCCCCGCAGCGAAGCAGTGGCATTAACGGCCTCGATACTTTTGATCGATGCCTCTATACCTGTGATCTCTTCTTTTAAATTTATCTCCGGATGATTATTGGAAAAAGTCTTCACAAAGTTCAGGCAATTAGCCAGCTTCCCCTTTACAACAGCCTTTGATAAACTCAGCCTGAATCTTTCATCATTGTGTCTTTTGAACTGCTCAACTCTCAATTCAATATTTTTGGTAAAAGGAGATGTAATCTGCCCCACAAGCCTCCCTGTCCTTGTAAGCAGCGCCATTTCAATTCCGTGCTCAAACAGTTCGTGAACCGCCTGGGTGGTAAACTGGACATTGCCGAATATCAACACCGAGTTGATCTTGCTGCACTGCACATCAAGAAGTATCTCATCATCTTTATGCACAATAAGCCTGTCACCTGTTTTGCGGAGGACCGAGCCCTGTTCTGTAAGATATAGATTTGCCATATAACTTTTGTTTAAGAATAACTCCCCCGGCCCCTCTTAACCTAAGCTTATCGTGTTCCACAAATTTGACTGGACACCGGGGGTAACAATTTGTTAAATTAACCGCATGATAATAAGCGGGAACGAAATATCTTCCGAGAAGATAAGCCAAATAAAGAATATGATAGCAGAAAATCAACAAATATCCCGCAGACAACTGTCTAAGGAAGTATGTGAGCGATTCAACTGGCGCAGTCCGAATGGGAAATTGAAAGATATGAGCTGCAGAGTAGCGCTTTTGAAACTGCATCGTCGAGGGATTATAAAACTGCCTGATAGAAATGAGATGCCGAATTTGAACTACGGGAAGGATAGAGGTAAAGGAACTTGCCTGACGGCAG
>BDSY01000041.1 GCA_002897895.1 bacterium BMS3Abin06 | reverse complement strand
ACCGCCATATTCCCTCCTCAATTTTAACCATCTCATACTTATTTTACCTATCTCCATCTGTTTGTTCCCTCTTGAAAACTAAAAACACATTAAGGAACTGCGGCAGAGACCGCAGGGTGTTAAATTTATAAAGCGCCATGTCCATGAAAGTCTCAAAAGTAATGGGGCCTTCTTTTTTGATTTTTTCAATGATCTTTTGTTCAAGAGGATTCATGAATTAAATTAAGTATACATAAAATTAATTGATCTTTGTGGAGCAGGGTTAATTCTTAATTTACAAATAAATTATAAAGACTTGCCAGTATGAGAATTAGGGGTTAAAATTTAATTATAAAGAAGATCAGGTTTTAAAAAATCTTATGGGGGTGTCATATGGACAAGAGAATAATAATCATAGCAGACCTGGGGCATTTTAGAGCTTACAGAATTACAAAAGAACCCCTGGAAAGTCCCGGACTTACGCTGATTGAAAGTTATGATTCTATCGAAGGGCACGGTAAGTTAGGGGATAAATTAAGTGATGCTGCAGGCAGGTTCGGGAGAGGCGGTGGAAAAGACGAAGTAGCAAAGGGATCCGGTGAACGTCATAATATTGAATTAGAAACGGAAAAGAGACTGACAAAAATGATAGCAAAGGATATAGAAGCTTTAATTGGCAGCGAGAAATGTAAAAAGTGGTACCTTGCTGCCTGCGAGAAAATAAACAGTCAGATTATCGAAAACCTTAAACCGGAAGTAAAAGCCGGACTGGTCAAAAACATCGTTGGTGATTTAACAAAAATTAACAAGTCTGAAATCTTAAGCCGTTTCACTTGAAAATATAGCGCAAAAGATTAAGAGAGTAAAAAAAGAAGCTACTTCCCTTTTTTACTTAAGAGTACCGAGTTCTCTTTTAACATGTTGATTCTAAAGAAAACGTCATGACCACGCAGTTGTCATTCCCGCTTGTCGGGAATCCGGGAAAATCAAAGGGTTATAGATTCCGGACAAGCCGGAATGACAGAACTCGGTACTGTCGAGTTTTTTATTTAAACGTGGAGAATTCAGACTGATGTCAGGCCTTCACGGATTGCATATTTAGTGAGTTGCGCAACATTGCGAATGTTTAATTTACCCATGACTTGCCTGCGGTGTGATTCAATAGTCTTTGCACTCACATTAAGATCAGTCGCAATTTGCTTTGTTGATTTGCCTTCGGATATCAATTGAAGAACTTCGCTCTCCCGTTCAGTCAGAAGAGAAAAGGGCTGCCGGCTTGACGGAGCTGATTGAGATACAAGGCTTTCGATTACAAGGTTTGCTATTTGAGGATTCATGTAAGTTTTCCCATCCATAACAACACGTATGGCATGTTCAAGTTCATCAAATGCACTGTCTTTAATCAGATAGCCGGATGCGCCTGCCTTGAAAATTTCTGATACAAACTGTTTCTCATAGTGCATTGACAATGCGATAATTTTTACATCGGGGTAATCGCTGTTAATCCTGCGGGTTGCGTCAATACCGTTCAGGTCAGGCATGCTGATATCCATAATAACCACATCCGGAGAAAGTTCCTGAACCAGACGTATTGCTGTTCTTCCATCTGCCGCCTCGCCGACCACATCCATATCAGGGTATCCCTTTGCCAGTGAGCAAAGGCCATCGCGTAATATTTTATGATCATCGACCAATAAAATTTTAGTTTTCATGGGAGCTCCTTTTTATATAATTTCTTATCAAGCTTGAATGGAACAAGCAGAGCAGCTCTGGTTCCCTTGCCCGGTCTTGACCTGATTTCGAATACCCCGTTAATGTGGTTCATCCTTTCACGAATATTAAAAAGACCGTAACCGGTGCAATTGACTGCCGGTCCGGAAAATCCAATTCCATCATCTTCAATAGTAATATGCAGTTTGCTGTTTTTTCCTGCCATCTTTATTGTTGCTTTGGATGCCTGTGCATGTTTTGCAATATTTACCAACAGCTCCCTGATTGCCTGAAACAGGAAAAAACGCATATTATTGTCAAATGGTTTATCCTGACCATCGTCTATTAAAATAATGTTAAGGCCATGCCTGTAACGAAACTGGTCAATGAGCCATTTTACTGCTGGAACGAGCCCTGATTCGTAAAGTATAGGCGGACTGAGTTCAAATGTCAACGTCCTTGTTTCTTTAATTGCCTCTTCAATTAAACAGAGAATTTCCTTGATGATTTTGCCGGTTTCATCTGAATGCTTCAGTTTATTCAAAAATCCGATTTTAATCTTTGAAAGCGCCAGGGGTTGGCCTATGCAGTCGTGAAGTTCAGCCGCAATGCGTCTCTTTTCATTTTCTTCAATCAAAGACATCTGCGATGTAAGTGATCGGATCTGTTTCCGGTAGTCCTTGAGTTTTTTCTCAGCCTTCTTGCGAATGTCGACTTCAATTTTAAGGTTCTCATCGGCTTCACGCAATTGGCGCGTGCGCTCTTTCAGCATCTCTTCAAGCTGCTCGCAATGTTTTGCTGATTTTTTTTTTGTATGCTTTTGTTCCGTGATATCCCCGGCGATCGCAGTCTGCTCTAACTGTTTGCGATATTTTCCCGGTTTTTTCTTTATGTTGTGTTTATTAAGAGCCATCCCTGTAAGTAGCTTGCCGTGCCATGTCATTGAACGGTTTGAGTATGATATATTTATGCAAAAAGCATTTATTACCGTTTAAAGTATATCTCATATTTTTATAACAGGCAACATTTAGCTTCAGCAATTCCCGGTGAGAGTGCAAAAAAACCGGCAAAGCAAAAAAATGTGGGGAAATTACAGGGAGAGTATTCAAACAGGTTTTTTATGCCTGAGAGGTTTAAGTTAAGAAATTTAGTAATAGTTCACCGGTATCTATGATACCAGGTGAAGAAGTCAGGAGTCAGGAGTCAGGAGTCAGAATCCAGAATGAAAAGAGAAAAAGCTAAAGAGTTTCAGGATTTGATAGTCTCTCAAAAAGCGCATGTTAGAGGCATATTCCAAAGCAATTCTGACTCCTGACTCCTGAATTCTTGTTAAACATTTTCCTGTAGCTGAACTATTACGAAATTTAGTGTTACAGTCCGTAATTTTACTTCACTATCTCCGTCCCTATCCCTTCTTCCGTAAATATTTCCAGAAGCAGGGCATGGGGAACGCGCCCGTCTATTATGTGTGTTTTTTTGACATCTTTCTCAATGGCATTCCGGCATGCCTGGACTTTCGGGAGCATGCCTCCTGAGATTGTGTTGTTCGACATCAGGGATTTAATCTTTTTTATATTTAAAGCCGGGATCAACTCATTCTTTTTATCTTTTATACCCTCAACATCTGTCAGCAGTATCAACTTCTCTGCTTTCAATGCAGAGGCTATTGACCCTGCAACATAATCAGCGTTGATATTAAGAGTCTTGCTTTTTTGTCCTGCACTGATCGGGGCAATTACAGGGATAAAACCGCTTTCTTCAATTGCAGTGAGAATCCTGGGATTAATCTTCTCTACCTCTCCGACGAGTCCGAGGTCAATTATTTCAGGCACCCCTGTTTCAGGTGATATCTTTTTTATGACCTTTCTCCCGGCCTTTATAAGGTTGCCGTCTTTGCCGCTTAAGCCGATTGCCAATCCTCCGTGACTGTTGATAAGTGAGACGATCTGTTTATTAATAAGACCTCCAAGGACCATCTCTACGATATCGATTGTTTCTTCGTCCGTAACCCTTTGTCCATGAACAAATGTCGGCTTCTTGCCCATTTTTTCCATTATCCGGTTAATCTTCGGCCCGCCGCCGTGAACTATTACCGGCTTGATCCCGATAAAATTCAACAGCACTATATCCTGGGCAAAGGCGTCCTTCAGGTTTTCGTCAACCATGGCAGCGCCACCGTACTTGATGACAAAGGTCTTGCCGGAAAACTTTCTGATATATGGCAGTGATTCAATAAGTACGTTCGCTTTTTCAATGATAGTTTTCATGTATAATCAGATATCCCTTTAAGTATATCCAAGCAGTTCATCGATTTTGGCCCCAATATCTTCAGACTTCATGATAGTCGTGCCCACGAGTATGGCGTCTGTTTTTGCAGCCTCTATTGCCTTAACATCAGCCCGTGTATTTATGCCGCTTTCGCTTACTACTATTCTGTCATCGGGTATGTCTTTCAAAAGACTGGAAGATATATCCAGGCTTATGTTTAATGTGTTTAAATCCCTGTTGTTTATGCCGATTATTTCCGCTCCCAGAAAGAGCGCTCTATCAAGTTCCTTCCAGTTATGAACTTCCACCAGGCAGTCAAGGGACAGCTCTTTTGCCTCTTCGTACAAATCGCTCAATTGTGATTTTTCAAGTGCCGCTACTATCAGGAGGATTGCATCAGCGCTGTTTGCCCTTGATTCAAAAATCTGGTAATCATCGAATATGAAGTCTTTACGCAGCAGGGGTCTGGAAGTTCTTTTCCTTGCCTGATTCAGATAGGCAAGACTGCCGGCAAAAAAGCGTTTTTCTGTAAGAACCGATATGGCGGCAACGTCTTTTTTCTCATAAATGGATATAATCTGAGGAAGATTAAAATCTTCGCGTATCAGACCCTTTGAGGGAGATGCCTTTTTGAGTTCAGCTATCAGTTTTACAGGTTCGTTTTCTTCTCTTTTAATTGCAGATTTAAAAGATATTAAATTGCCCATATCCTTTATCTTCGACTTTAACCCGGACAAAGGAGTGTTCGATTTTGTTGTTTGCAGTTCTTCTTTCTTATGTCTCAGGATTTCATTGAGAATACTCATTGAAAGATTTTATAGGTAATACAGGTAGTTTTTCAAGTACCCTGAATTATAAACAGTCATTGATTAGGCTTGCTTGACATAACGTACGTAATCTGGTACGTTAATTGAAGAGGTGATAAATATGACTACATTATCAGCAAGTGAAGCAAGAGCAAAGCTGTACAAGCTATTGGATGAAGCCGCTTCATCGCATGAACCAATCCAGATTACGGGAAAAAGAAACAACGCTGTACTTGTTTCTGAGGATGACTGGCGTGCAATTCAGGAAACACTCTATCTGTTGTCTATCCCCGGTATGAGGGATTCGATACGCAAGGGGCTGGAAACTCCCGCAGAAAAATGCAGCAAAAATCTTAAGTGGTGAGTTGGCATCTGATATTTACGAGACAGGCCCAAAAAGATGCCAAAAAGCTTTCAGCAGCGGGACTTCGCCAAAAAACAGAAGATCTCCTGGAAATTCTGAAAATAGATCCATTCAAACAACCGCCTCCGTTTGAGAAACTGGTAGGTGACCTGTCCGGGACTTATTCCCGCCGAATCAATATCCAGCATCGTCTGGTGTACCAGGTTTTGAAGGAGATCAAAACCATTAAAGTAATCCGCATGTGGAGTCATTACGAGTAAACATGGGAATACTTCATATTCTTAAGAAGTCTGGTTTTACGATAGACGATATAAAAAGGTTAGTTTAATTAGTTCATATCTTTTTAAATCCTTCCATAAATGTTGTAAAATAATTGTTGCGAAATAAAAGGAATAGATCCCTGTTTTCACCGGAACGCACGGGAATGACATATTAATCAGGAGAAATTATTTTGACTAAAAAATTCCACATACATACTTTTGGTTGCCAGATGAATGTCCATGATTCAGAGAAGATTGCGGGGATTTTCTCGGAAACCGGATATGACGCTGCCGATGGTTCAAATGATGCTGACGTTATAGTGCTCAATACATGCAGTATTAGAGAAAAGGCGGAACAGAAGTTTTACAGCGAACTCGGACGTCTGAAGAAGGCCAAGCAACAGAATCCGAATCTTAAGATCGCAGTTGCCGGCTGCATTGCACAGCAGCGAGGAAATACTATATTTAAAAGATTTCCCTATGTGGATTTTATTCTGGGGCCCAATAATATTGACAGCATAGGAAGCTGGATAGATGACAGAACAGAGAGTACGGAGCACAGAGTACAGACAACGGCCGTGAAGGATAATCCGGGATATCATACAAAAATTCTGCCAATAAAGAGGGAAGGGCAGGTGAGGGCATGGGTATCAATTATGTACGGCTGCGATAATTTCTGCGCATACTGCGTTGTTCCTTATACCCGGGGGCGGGAAAGAAGCAGGCCGTGGGCAGACATATATAATGAAATTGAATTACTTGCAGAACAGGGATTCAAGGAGATAACACTCCTCGGACAGAATGTGAATTCCTATGGAAAGAATCTGGTGGAAGATTCGGATTTTCCCGGTCTGCTCGAAAAAATACATAAAATTGACGGCATTCAAAGGATCAGGTTTGTTACATCACATCCACGGGATTTTTCGGGAAAGTTAATAAATGCCATGCGGGATTTGCCAAAAGTGTGCGAGCACCTGCACCTCCCTGTTCAATCCGGTTCAGATAAAATCCTGCATTTAATGAACAGGGGCTATACTTTTGAGGATTATAAAAAGAAAATGGGTTTTCTCAGGAATAACATTAACAATATTGCCATAACTACTGATATTATAGTCGGTTTTCCAGGTGAATCGGATGAGGATTTTGAGCTGACTCTCAATGCACTCTCAGAGATTGAATATGACGGCATTTTCGCTTTTAAGTATTCAAAACGCCCTGGTACAAAGGCGCTTAATTTGCCTGGCCACATTGATGAAGCAGTAAAATCAGCCAGGCTCTCGAAAGTACTGCAATTGCAGGAATCCATTACTTTTAAAAAGAATAAAGCGCTTGTGGGTGAAACCATGGAGATTTTAGTTGAAGGAGCAAGCGCAAATGATCCGGAAAAGCTTACAGGAAGGACAAAGACCAATAAAATAATGAATTTTGCCGGAGATGAAAAAGATATCGGTGACCTTGTTAACGTCAAAATTTTAGAAGCAAGGCAACATTCACTTAATGGTGAAACTACTTAGTGTCTGTGTATAAACTGCTGTTTTTTATTATTGTCATGCCCGAAGTCTTTAATCGGGCATCCAGAACTTATTGAAAAGACTGGATTCCCGCTCAACAGAATGCGGGAATGACGGCTCGATTGTTATGTTTATAGACAGACTCTACTCAGGAGCAAAGTGACAAAGGCACATAGGATGAAAGTAGCTATTGCAACATTGGGCTGTAAGGTAAATCAATCTGAAAGCGCGTCTATTGAAGGGGTGCTTAGAAACAATAATTATGAGATTGTGAAGCATACCGACAACCCCGATGTCTGTATTATCAATACGTGCACTGTAACTGCAAAAAGCGACTATCAGTCAAGGCAGATGATACGAAAAATTGCCCGCTCAGGGGCAAAGGTCATAGCAACAGGCTGCTATGCACAATTAAAACCGGATGAGTTATCAAAAATTGAGGGGCTGGCTTTAATAGTCGGCAATTCAGAAAAAGAGAGGCTTATATCATATCTTGAAGATATACCGGATAACGGCATCCGCAGTAATAAATCTGCTAAATGCAGAATATCTGTCCGTCCTCCTGCAGCACATCTCTCCGCTCAACCGTATCATTCATCAAGGTCACGGGCCTTCCTTAAGATACAGGACGGATGCAGTTTTTCCTGTTCTTACTGTACTGTTCCGTTAGCAAGGGGAAAAAGCCGGAGTCTGAACCCGCAGGATATATTATCATCTGTTGAAAAGCTGAGATCCGACGGGTATAAGGAAATAGTATTGACCGGGATACATATCGGTTCTTATGGGTTGGGGCTTCAACCGGAAAGTTCATTGCTGGATATAGTTAAGGAGATAACGAAAATTTATCCCGAAGTGCGCATCAGGTTAAGTTCAATTGAGCCGCAGGAATTTGATGAAGAGTTTTTGTCTTTAATAAAAAACCGCAATGTCTGCCCGCATCTGCACATTCCACTTCAAAGCGGATCTGATACTATTTTGAAGGCAATGAACAGGGGATACACCACCTTATATTATAAACAATTTATCAACAGGATAGTAACAGCTTATCCTGATATTTCTATTGGTACAGATGTGATTACAGGCTTTCCAGGTGAAACTGACAAAGATTTTAATGAGACTGTAAAATTTATTGACCGGCTTCCGCTCAGTTATCTGCATGTTTTCCCATATTCAAAAAGACCTGACACAAAGGCATCCTCCTTTGGCAATCAGATTAATGATAAGCTAAAAAAAGAGAGGGTAAAGTTACTTATAGAAATCGGGGAAAGTAAAAAAAATGCTTATATTAAAAGGAATTTAGGATGCATATTGGATGTAATAGTTGAGAAAAAGAGTGCAATCGACAGATATTATACAGCAATTTCTGATAACTATCTGAAACTTCTTGTCAAATCCGACAACCTGACCTCAGGAGATAATCTTAAAGTAAGAGTCATTTCTTTGACAGATACAGGATTGATAGCGGAACCCCTTAAATAATATGAATTTATAGTTAACTCCCTGTTTTATCAGTATTTTTATCCTGCCTAAAAGTTGTGCAATCCTTGATGAAGCTATATTAGAAGCCTCTTGGAGAGGGGGTGGAAGCAGGGTTTTAACATCTTTTTAACAAATGTTTGACGGTATTAATGTCCGATAAGATATATTATGTAAAATTAGATAATATCCATTCCCTGGCTTCCGGCTTATTTCTTATATATCCGAGGAATATTCTCTTTTCGAGTTCATCCTTTATTTTGCCTACAAGTTCTCCTGAACCGATATTTAAAATCTCCTGTATCTCGTTTCCTGTGAATAAACGTTTGTTTTTTATTTTTATGAAATGATCTGCAATGTCCAGAAATAAATTCGCTCTTGTTCCTTTGAGTGTGGATAAAACAATTGCCGCCTCATAAACAGATTCGTCAGCTTCCTTTAACAGTCGGTATAGTCTTTCCCGGGTTATCCGTTCTCTAGATAGTTTGTAAGTGTTTTGTATAATTCTCAGTTTTTTTCTATTTTTACGGCTCAGTCTCAGATGGTCTTTGTCAATATACCGGGCATTAATCAATAATATCGCCAATCTGATAAATCCTGCTCTAATCAATCCCTGACTCACATTTTCTTTTAAAAGATGCAGTATTTTTCTCTTTTTCTCTTTTTTAAATTTTATTATCAGCCGGTCGAATTTTCTGATTAAATCAATATTATTATTAAATTTCAAATGCTTAACCCCTAAAACCTTATTGAGAACTTTATCTTTATGGCACAGAGGAAGCAAATAAGCAGCTTGTTCGTTATTGAGAAGCTTGAATAATTCTTCAGTTATTCTTTCAGGTGCGACATTCACTATTAATTCAGCGTATTTTCTTAAGAATAACCTTGTCTTGTTATCAATAGAAAATCCAAGTTGTGCCGCTAATCTATAGGCCCTGAGCACCCTTAAGGGATCATCAACGAGATTATCCGGGTTAACTACCTTAATTGTCCTGTTCTTCAGGTCTGATTCGCCTTTCAGTGGATCAATGAGCCCAGTCTCCGGGGACCACGCCATTGCATTAACTGTGAAATCGCGCTTTTGCAGGTCTTCCAGGATGTTATTTTCAAGGAATGTAAAATCTATAAACTCTCCGCTTCGTATTGCTACCCGGCAGGTCCGGTTTTTCTTTAATTCAATGAAGGTCCCCTTAAATTTTTTTGCAGCATCAAGGGCAATTTGCCTGATATCACCTTTCAGGGCAAAATCCTTATCTTTGCTGATATGTCCACGAAGCAGATCGCGTAAATACCCGCCGACAAGGAATATGTCCTTTCTGAAATTTGAGAAGACCCGGTTATTTACCGGGTCTGAAAGGATTTTCTTTGAGAGGTTCATTACTGAATCTGCCGGATTTATTTTTTTCAGCTTCGCAGCTCTGCCTTAAGTTGAGCTTCGAGCCTTTTTAATATCCTTGAGTGAACAGCATCTACTTCACTGTCAGTAAGGGTTTTCTCAGCAGACCTGTAACGGATGGAAAAGGCAAGGCTCTTTTTGTCATCCGGGATGGGTTTTCCTGTGTATATGTCGAACAATGTAATTGATTCAATTATATCTGAATCAATACCCTGGATGATCTTTTTTGCCTGTTCAACTGTTATATCTTTTGATACTATTATGGCTATATCTCTTTCAACATAGGGATACATAGGTAAAGAAACATAAGTTGTTTTGCCAGGTAGGGCCATTTGGATTTTTTCTATATCATGGATTTCAAGTAAAATTACATTCCCCTTAATGTCGAATGCATCGGCAACACCCGGATGCAGTGTACCGAGTGAACCTGCTTTTTGGCTGTTAATAGTAATCGAGCATGATTTGCCCGGATGGAGATACGGTTCAACTGATGATGTATCCCGCTCAAAAGAATACTCTTTTATTTTCAACTCCATAAAGAGATTCTCCAGGGCGCCCTTTAAATTGTAGAATCCGTCATGTTTATCCTGCCAGATTGAAACGCTCATATCTTTATGGTAAATAGCTGCAAGCTGGGTAATCTCGTCAGGAAGTTTTTGACCCGAAGACAGAAATACACGCGACACCTCGAAAAAACGAAGCATTTTTTCCCCGCGTTTCAGATTCATGCTGACGTTATTCAACAAGGAAGGTATAAGTGTCGTTCTCATTGCCGACTCCTCTTTTCTCAGAGGATTTTTAATATAGACGAGATTCCTTCTTCTGTCTTCGGAGGGCAAATTCAATTTTTCGAGTGCATCAGGATTCAGGAAACTGAAGTTGATCACTTCTGAAAAGCCTGACTTAGTCATGGAGTTTTTCAGGATTTTAACAAGTTCCTGTCTCTTATGCTCAGGTGGAGAGCTCATTTGCATAAAGGGCATAGTAGAAGGTATATTATCGTATCCGTAAAGCCTGGCCACTTCTTCAATGATGTCAACATCCCTTTCAACATCATTTCTGTATGCCGGCGGAATCGCAACAATGCCCTCCCCTTCCCTTTCGACCCGGAATCCGAGATTGCGCAATCTCTTTTCGACAAAAGACTCACTTATATCGACCCCGATAACAGAGCAGATTTTTTTAAATGAAACACTTATCTTTTTCGGCTCAAAGGGCCCGGGATACTTGTCGGTAATTTTTGTGACCCGGCCGCCTGCTATCTCCGCAATCATCTGCGCTGCCCTGTCAAGCGCAAGAGTTACAGCCTCAATATCAACCCCTCTTTCAAATCTGTATGATGATTCTGTGGAAAGGTTAAGTGACCTGGATGTTCTTCTGACTGAAGAGGGGTTAAAATAAGCGCTTTCAAGCAGTATATTGAGTGTTGATTCAGAAACCTCGGTATTCCGGCCCCCCATAACACCTGCAATTGCAACAGGCTTTTCTGCATCCCATATCAGCAGCGTCTCTTTAGACAAATCTCTCTCTTCGTCATCAAGTGTCCTGAATTTGTTCACGGCTCCCGCCTGCCTGACCACTATCTTCTTTCCTGAAAGCTTGTCGAGGTCAAAGGCATGCATGGGCTGACCGAGTTCGAGCAGGACGTAATTGGTGATATCTACAATATTGGATGTTGCCCTGATGCCGCAGGATTCAAGTCGTTTTGAGAGCCATTCAGGAGAAGGCCCGGATTTTACGCCTGTTATGATCCTTGAGGAATAACGCGGACAGAGCCCGGAATTTTCAATCTCAACAACAGGCCCCTCGCCTTCCTCCTTCTCAACTCCTGCTGAGATATCTTTGGATGGAATTTCCAGAACAGCTGATATTTCACGGGCGATCCCCCTGATACTTAAACAGTCAGGCCTGTTGGGTGTAATACCGATATCAAATATAGTATCTTCTTCGACTTCTTCAATTGCTTCAACCTCAAGGCCGGCCATTGTCAATGTATGAGACAGTTCTTCAGGCAACAGGTTAAAATCGACAAATTCTTTAAGCCAAATGTAAGATGCTTTCATTGTTAAAAATAGCACTCAGCTATCAGCAGTCAGCGTTCAGCTCTTTTCAAAGACTGACGGCTAAAAGCTGACTGCTGACAGCTTTATCAAAATTGTTCAAGAAAACGTTTATCGTTCTCAGGGAAGAGTCTTATATCATCGATGCCGTATTTGAGCATTGCCACACGTTCTATCCCGAGTCCGAAAGCAAAACCAGTATAAAGTTCCGGATCATATCCTGCCTTTTCATATACCCGGGGGTTAATCATGCCGGCGCCGAGAATCTCTATCCATCCGGTGCCCCCGCACACGTTGCACCCGGAGCCATTACATATGACACAGGAAATATCAATCTCAGCGCTTGGCTCGGTAAAAGGGAAAAAGCTCGGTCTGAACCTGAGGGATGTATCCCGGCCGAAGACCCTGTGAATGAACAGTTCCAGAACACCCTTGAGGTCGCTGAAGTGAATATGTCTGTCAACCATAAATCCCTCCAGTTGATGAAACATCGGGATATGACTGACATCCGCATCGCACCTGTATACCTTGCCCGGAGCAATGACCCGAAGCGGAGGCGAACTTTTCTCCATAACCCGGACCTGAACGGATGATGTATGAGTTCTCAGGACTACATCGTCACTGATGAAAAAGGTATCCTGCATATCCCTTGCAGGATGATCCTTCGGGAAATTCAGGGCCTCAAAGTTATAATAATCGAGTTCCACTTCAGGTCCTTCTTCAACAGTAAAACCCAGGGAAATGAATATACCGCTTATTTCATCAAGAACCTGAGTTATGGGATGCAGGTGTCCGGTCGGGATAAAACATCCCGGCACTGTTACGTCAATTTGTTCGGTACGGAGGGATTTGTCTAATTCAGAGGACTTGAATATATCTTCCTGCTTCCTGAGCAGTGATTCAATAAAATTCTTGGATTCATTCAGGATGCGGCCGAACGCGGGTCTCTCCTCCCTGGGAATGGAGCCCAGGGATTTTAACTTTCCGGTAAGCAACCCTTTTTTGCCTAAGTATTTTACTTTGAGGTCATATATATCCTGGAGGCACCGGGCATTGCTGATTTCATCCCGGGCGAGGTTCTTTATGGATTCAATGTCATTGAGCATTCCCTTTTTTGACCATTTCGACGAGGTTATCAAAAGCCTTTGGATCATTGAATGCAAGATCGGCCAGCGCTTTTCTGTTCAATTGAATATTCATGTTTTTGAGTTTATTCATGAACTGGCTGTATGTCATGCCCAATGCCCTTACTGCAGCATTGATCCTGATAATCCAGAGTGACCTGAATTCTCTCTTTTTAGCCCTTCTGTCCCTGTAGGCATTTAACAGGGCCCTGTCAACAGCTTGTGCTGCAACTTTATAAAGACGGCTTCTGGCGCTATAGTAGCCCTTTGCCATCTTAAGGATTTTTTTCCTTCTTCTCCTGGTCTTGAATCCACCTCTTGCTCTCGGCATTTATATTTACCTCCTGAGATTATTCGTGTTAAACAAATAGTAATTATACAGTATATTTATAGTTTTTGGAATATCCGGAAGATTGCAAAATCCGTGCAGATAGTTACAGATTATGGTTTAATCAGAGTCTGTCCATAAACTCAAGAAATGAGCGGTCATTCCCGCGGTCTGTTGGGCGGGAATCCAGTTTTTTAAAGACTTCTGGATACCCGATTAAAGACTTCGGGTATGACAAAAACAAAAAACGGCAATTTATAAACAGGCTCTAATTAGGGAGCATTTTTCTGACACTGTCTACATTTGTTTTATCAACCAATCCACTTTTCCTGAGCAGCTTTGTTCTCTTCGATGACTTATGGGTCAGGAGATGGCTCATGTAAGCCTTGTTTCTCTTAAACTTCCCTGTTCCGGTTTTTTTAAACCTCTTTGCAGCGCCTCTATGTGTTTTTAACTTCGGCATTTTAATTTATTCCTCCTCCCGTATAACTCATTTCCCGCTTATTTTGGTGCAAGAACCATTATCATGCGGTTGCCTTCCATTCTCGGAAACTGTTCGACGTTTGCAGTTTCCGACAGGTCCTTAACAACCCGGTCCAACACCTTCTGGCCAAGTGATTTATGAACTATCTCTCTTCCCCTGAAGAACATCGTTATCTTTACTTTATGCCCGTGTTCCAGAAATTTTCTGGCATTTTTCATTTTAAAAAGTAAATCGTGTTCATTAATCTGAGGCCGTACTTTCACCTCTTTTACTGTTATTGTTTTATGCTTTGCTGAATGTTTTTTTGCCTGCTGGTAACGGTATTTGCCGTAATCCATTACCTTGCAGACAGGGGGCCGCGCATCGGGAGCCACCTCAACAAGATCCAGGTCCTTATCTACAGCAAGCTTCCTGGCACTAAACAACTCCATAATGCCTAACTGTTTACCGTCGTCGTCTATTACTCTTACTTCTTTTGCCCTGATCCACCTGTTTATTCTTAACCCTTTACTTATAACTACCTCCTATTTATAATCTCATCTTTGAGAAAAACTATCAGTTCTTCAATAGTCATTTCCGCGATGCTTTCTCCATTCCTCTTCCTGATATTTACGGTATTATTTTCCGTTTCTTTGTCACCTATTATACACATATAGGGTGTTTTTAACATAGCGGCTTTCCTTATTTTATAGCCGATTTTTTCATTGTCCGCATCTATATCAGCCCTTATCCCTTCTTTAAGAAGGGCATCTGATATTCCTTTACAATAATCTGCATGTCTTTCAGCAATGCTCAATACCGAAACCTGCACCGGAGCGAGCCAGAGCGGGAAAGCGCCGGCATAGTGTTCTGTTAATACGCCGAAGAATCTCTCTAAGGATCCCATAAGTGCGCGGTGTATCATTATGGGCCTGTAGTCCCGGCTGTCCGCCCCCCTGTATTTAATGTCCAGCCTGTCCGGAATATTAAAATCCACCTGTATTGTGCTGCACTGCCACTGACGACCAAGGGAATCCCTTACCTTGATATCGATCTTCGGTCCATAGAATACACCCTCGCCGGGGTCAATTTCATATTTCAGGGCTTTGTGCGACAGCGCTTTTTCCAATGCATCCGTTGCCTTTTTCCAGCCCTCTTCGGTTCCTACGTATTTATCCGGCCTTGTTGAGAGGTATATATCGTATTCATCAAAGCCGAATGTCTTCAGAATAAACAGGGTGAAGTCCAGCACCCTTAAAACTTCATCTTCAATCTGGTCTTCCCTGCAAAAAATATGAGCGTCATCCTGCGTAAAACCCCTTACTCTCATCAAACCGTGAAGAACGCCGGAACGTTCATACCTGTAAACAGTTCCCAGTTCAGCAAAGCGTACGGGCAATTCCCTGTAACTTCTCAGACGGCTTTTGAAAATGGATACATGAAACGGGCAGTTCATGGGTTTTATTTCATATTCGAGCCCTTCTATTTCCATGGGCGAATACATATTTTCTTTATAGAAATCCAGGTGCCCTGTTTTTTTCCACAGATCCAGTTTTGCCATATGAGGGGTGTAGAGTATCTGGTAACCGGCCTTAAAATGTTCATCAAGCCAGAAATTTTCTATTACCCTTCTGATTGCTGCGCCGCGCGGATGCCACAGCACGAGTCCGGGGCCGATCTCTTCATTTAAACTGAAAAGATCAAGTTCTTTTCCCAGACGCCTGTGGTCTCTTTTCTTTACTTCCTCCAGAAAATCAAGATGCTTTTTCAGCGCCTCCTTTGTCGGGAATGCAGTGCCGTAAATGCGCTGAAGCATCTTGTTCTTTTCATCCCCTCTCCAGTAGGCTCCTGCCACAGACAGGAGTTTGAATGCCTTGACCTTTCCGGTAGATTCAAGGTGCGGGCCGCGGCAGAGGTCCGTGAAATCGCCCTCTTCATAGACAGTCACTGTTTCATCTTCTATCTCGTTCAAGAGTGCTACTTTATAAATTTCGCCCATTTCCTGAAAAAACTTTATAGCTTCATCCCGGGAAAGTTCTTTCCTCACAAACAGCCTTTTGGCCTTTATAATTTCTTTCATTTTCTTTTCGATTTTCGGCAGGTCGTCCAGGGTGATACTCTGATCGCAATCCAGGTCATAATAAAACCCGTCGGCAATAGCAGGACCAATGGCAAGCCTTGTGTTGGGGAAAAGCTCTTTAACTGCATGAGCCATGATATGGGAGGTGCTGTGACGATAGATTTCAAGAAATTCTTTATCGTTTTCAGATGATTCTTTAATACTGATACCTCCCTGTTTATAGAGTTTGGAGTTAAGAGTTAAGAGTTAAGAAAATAATTTAGCCTTATTTCCAAACGATAAACTACATAATTCCTGACGCACTTAATGGTAGGCACGGGCGGTATCGAACCGCCGACCTCTTCCGTGTCAGGGAAGCGCTCTCCCCCTGAGCTACGCGCCTTGATAAATCAATTTCAAAAAAATATTTTATGACATTGAAAATGTTAAAGAAAATTCGAATCTTTGTCAAGATATACAATGCACACTTTACTGCTGTCAAGGAGAATAGAGGTTATTTATCCTGATAAAAATCCCTCTGACAAAGCAGAGGGATTTTTATTTAAATCTTTAAAAACGGCAATTAAACTTTAACAACATTAATCGCTTTCGGGCCTTTCGGGCCTTGTTCAATATCAAAGCTGACTGCATCACCTTCGGTAAGGGTCTTAAATCCATTGCCCTGGATTGAAGAATAGTGAACAAACACATCTTTGCCGTCTTCTGAAGTGATAAAGCCGTATCCTTTGGATTCATTGAACCATTTTACTTTTCCTTCAGCCAAAACCTTTTACCTCCTTGATAAAATACTAAAGTCTAAAATGACCTTGCTCTATTAAAAAAAGCCGCAAAGCTAAAAGTCTTTGCGGCCACTCTGCACTGCTTACAAAAACTTCTAAAACTTCCCAAGTATAATGGCATCTTTTGTATCAAAAGTCAATAATTAATTTGTTAATTTTTAAAAATCTTCATGCACTTTATTTTGCCAAAGAATGGCCTGTATTAAGGGTTCAATATAAAATGCAGCCCTGTTTTCAGACCGGGGACTAAGGGCGGATTTCTATTGCTGTGCCGTCCGGCACAAGCCGCCAGATTTCTTCAATTTCCTCATTTGTTACGGCAATACATCCATCGGTCCAGTTTAACACCGCGTGGAATTTACCCATCCAGGCATATTCATCTCCAATCCCGTGAATCATTATGTTCCCGCCGGATGACACCCCTGCGATACCGGCTATTTCGCGGTCGATCTCATTTGGATAAGAAATATGTAATGACAAATGATACTTGCTGTCAGGATTGCGGGAGTCGATAATATAGCGGCCTTCGGGGGTCCGCTTGTCGCCTTTTACAAGTTTTGGTCCTTCCGGATTCCGGCCGAGAGCGACCCTGTAACTTTTTAAAACCTTTTCATCAGAAAATAAGGTCAGACGTTTTGAGGATTTTTCAAGAAGCATATAATCGGCCTGAATATTGGTTGAAAGAAAATTTTCAGCTTGCACTGAATTGTTCAGAATAAAAAAAATAAAGAGAACAATTATTGTTACCGGATAATGCTTCAGTTTTTTAAAATTAACGACGAGGCTTGCGTTCAAGGATTTCCTTTAAAGTCACTATACCCTTGCAGGGCTTAATATTATTAATTAAAACAGGTGTCCTCTGGAGATATTTAATAAGTTCTTTTACCTCTCCGCCTGTAATAAAAAAAGCCCTGCCCCCATACGGTATCCCCCTTTTTTTGATGCGGGGAAGCCGGACGTAACCGTGAGCACGTGTAGCTACATACCCTGTTGTGTAATTCGGGTCATCAGATATGCAGAGTTCTCCCAAAACCATGCGATACTTATGAACCTTGCCGGCCAGGATAAGGGCCTCTTTGACAGTATTATTATTAAGGCCGAGTCGCCCCAGTTTCCTCGAAAGGTCTGTTGCCGCCTTTTTGGCTATCCCCATTCGTGTTACTCTGACACCGCGCAAAAGATCAGGCTCAAGCCTGACACCTTCTATGTCCATTAACATCGCCCCCCTCATTGCAATGCCGACTTCAAGGGCCTTAAACGCCTCCTCTATGGCCCTCCCGGTTATGCCTGTGGATGAGAGGATTTTCAGGGCGGCCTTTTTTGCGGCCTCGGAATTTTTCGTATTCAGGGTGCAAAGCGGAAGTGAAGATATCTTTTTTGGCTTTTCCTTTAATTCCTCTACTGTAAGGCGTATTTCATCCGCCCTGCCCTTTTCATGAATCAGGGCCCTCTGAGTATACTCTTTAACTATATTAAAGATATCATTTTTATCATAAATGCCTTCGGCGCCGGATACATGAACCCCGCTTTTTGCCGATCTCATCCTTATGCTGTAATACCGGAACCGGGACATTATATCTCAAGCCCCAAATCTTTAATCATCTGCAGGTCATCCTCCGGATCTCTCCCGTCTGTTGTAAGATAGTTGCCGATTAACAGCCCATCAGCCCCTGCCTGGAAAATATGAGAATGAAGGTCCCGGAGAGTCACCGGTCTTCCACCGCAGACCCTGACCTCGCATTCGGGTAGAACAAGTCTGTAAAGGGCTATAATCTTCAAAGCCTCTATGGGATTTAAGAGCTCCCGGTTTCCAAACAATGTACCTTTTATTGGAGTAAAGAAATTAAGAGGGACAGAGTCAACTCCTGTTTCTTTTAAGGCAAAGGCCATATCAATGCGGTCTTCCCAGGATTCCCCTAATCCGAATATTCCCCCGCTGCATATGGACAGTTCAAGCGACTTGGCGGCTTCGATAGTTTTGATTTTATCTCTGTATGTATGAGTAGTGCAGATTTCACTGAAAAAATGCTCTGAAGTCTCAAGGTTGTGATGGTATCTGTTAAGGCCGGCATCTTTCAGTTGCCTTAGCTGTCCGGTATCAAGCATGCCCAGAGTGGCGCAGGGCAAAAGCCCCAGGTCTCTTATTTCAGAGATAAAATTACATATTTCATCCAGTTCTTTACCGGAAGGTTTTTTACCGCTTGTGACTATGCAAAAGCGCTTAACTCCATTTTTTTTTGCTGAAACCGCAGCGTCCAGGATTTTTTCTTTACTTAACAATGGATATACATTTGTATCTGTTTTATTATGTGCGGACTGTGCACAAAAAGAGCAGTCTTCAGGGCATGCGCCTGATTTGGCATTGATTATCGAACATAGATCAACGCTGTTGCCCCGGAACTTCTCCCTCACTCTGTTCGCTAATGCAAAGAGGTCATACATTTCAGCGCCTTTACGATGAGATAAGGCAAGGGCTGAATCTCTATTTATTCCGTGATCCGAATTGAGTGTTCCCTGCTCTGTCTGAAGCATCTGTTATTATTTACTCGTAAACAGGGCAATGTCAATAAAATTAATTAAAATCACAGTTTTTGATAATGGATTAAATTAAAACACAAACGGGGTAATTATTATAATAATTCAGATAGATACATATCATTTATTAAAGTAATTTACCAGCCATACCTTACATCAAAACCATCGAATTCTCCGGTGTACTCATCCCATTTTTCATCAATTTTTGTAACTCTTGCACCGGGAGGGCCCTGATGACACCACGCTACGGCTTGTTTCAATTTTTCAACCGGGCCTTCAAAAACAGCTTCAACATTACCGTCAGGCAGGTTCCTGACCCATCCCTTTAAACCGAGTCTCATGGCCGTATCACGCGTAGCGGCGCGATAAAAGACTCCCTGCACAAAACCGGATATTATTAAATGCACCCTGCCCTTTTCCATAGTATGATTATAATACAAAAATTAAAACGGGAAAGTCAGATTATTTCAACTTTTAGAAAAGGGGTGTGCTAAACTATTACCTGCCGCTGTAAGAATTTGAAACTAAAATAATCAGGGCATCCCCAGCAATTCTCGGTAAATTTGTAACGCATTGAGATTGCTTCGCTCCGCTCGCAATGACAAAAAAGATTTTCGCGATGTCATTGCGAGGAGCTTCAGCGACGAAGCAATCTTGCATCCGGGTTCACCGGGAATTGATAGAGTATATTCACTTTCTGTTGCAAGTATTATTTTTAACTGGTAAAATTCTAATAATTTTATGTACGGGAGGTAAACGTGAAAGTAGAAATAAAACCTGATATATATCTGGTAGGTGCAATTGACTGGGCAGTAAGGGATTTCCACGGATATGTAACTCCGAACGGGACCACATACAACAACTATCTTATAATGGATGAGCAGATAACCCTTGTCGATACGGTCAAACATGACTTTGTACGTCATACCTTAAAAAATATCATGAGCCTGACCGATCCGTCGAAGATCGTAAATCTGATCATCAACCATATCGAACCGGACCATGCAAGCAGTGTCGACAGGATTATGTCGCTTGCTCCGGACGCAACTATTTATATAACCTCCAAAGGCAAAAAAGGACTTGACCGGCATTTTGATACATCAAAATGGAATTTCAGGATCGTTAAGACAGGAGATACAATCAATACGGGTAAATATACCCTTACATTTCTTGAAACCCCGATGCTCCACTGGCCCGATTCAATGATGACCTATGTTAATGAGGCAAAACTCCTTATTTCACAGGATGCATTCGGACAGCATCTTGCAACCTCTGCAAGGTTTGATGATGAATTTATTGAGAATGCTTCGCTCTGTGAGCTGGAAGATTCCATAATCGACTACTATGCAAACATTCTTATGCCATTCGGACAGCTTATCAAATCAAAGCTGTCAGAGGTGCAGAAGCTTGGACTTGAAATAGACATGATTGCGCCTGACCATGGAATAATATGGAGAAAAGACCCGGGAAGCATAATGCAGAAATATCTCGATATGGCTGATGGAAAGGCAAACCTGAGCATATCGTTAATTTACGATACCATGTGGAACAGTACGGAACGTATGACAATTCCGATAATGCAGGGGATAAAAGACGAGGGCCTTGATTGCAAGGTGATAAAGCTTCGTTCAACACCGATGAGTGCGGCAATAAAAGAATTCTGGAAATCAAGGGGATGTCTTATTGGAAGCCCTACTCTTAATAATATATTATTTCCTTCAGTGGCAGAATTTTTAACTCACCTCAGGGGCTTACGCCCTAAGAACAGGATAATGGGGGCATTCGGCAGTTACGGATGGGGCGGCGGCGCAGTTAAAGAAGCTTATGAAGAATTTAAAAGGATGAAACTGGAAGTCCTTGAGCCCGGTGTCGAGGTGCTTTACAGACCGTCAATGGATGATGAGTCAAAGTGCTATGAATTCGGCGGGGATTTCGCTAAAAAAGTTAAAGAGTATCATAAGAATTTTGAGTAAACCTGAGTTAAGCGATTTTACAAAACCTTATGAAAAAAATTGCTGAACTATCGGCAGGGCCGGGATTCCTCGTGACTGCGGCTGCATTCGTTGTTGTGATCGCAGGGATACAGGCCGCAGAATCCATTCTGGTTCCATTTTTAATAGCAGTATTTATTGCAGTCATTTGCGCACCGCCGTTATTCTGGCTGCAGAGGAAAAAGGTTCCCGCAGTTCTCTCCATGATAATAGTAGTATCAGGGGCTATTGTGATCGGTCTATCCATAATGACATTGGTCGGCACATCCCTGAATGACTTTTCGCAGGCCCTGCCTTCTTACCAGGAGAGCCTCCAGGAAAAAATGTCAGGGCTCCTGGAGTGGCTGGAAGGTATGGGTGTAGATATTTACAAAGAAGGGGTGATTAAGACATTGAACCCCGGTTTTGCCATGAAACTTGTTGCAAGCCTGCTCACCAGACTGGGCAGTGTGCTCACCAATTCATTCATGATATTGCTTACAGTTATCTTCATTCTGCTGGAGGCATCGGGCTTCCCCAACAAATTGCGCGCTGCATCGGATAAGCCGGATGCATCGTTCAGCAATTTTAACAGTTTCATAAAGAACATCAATCGCTATATGGTGATCAAGACATTGACAAGCCTGGCAACGGGAATTGCCATTGCAGTCTGGTTAATGTTTCTTGGCGTCAATCATCCTTTACTCTGGGGGCTGCTGGCCTTTTTACTTAATTATGTGCCGAACATCGGCCCGGTCATTGCAGCAGTTCCGGCTATACTTCTGGCATTAATACAGCTTGGGTCCGGCCCGGCGTTGCTAACAGGACTTGGATATGCTGTGGTAAATATCATAATAGGAAGCATAATTGAACCTAAGATCATGGGAAGAGGGCTTGGATTATCAACACTGGTTGTGTTTCTCTCGCTGGTTTTCTGGGGCTGGGTCCTGGGTCCTGTAGGGATGCTCCTCTCAGTGCCTTTAACTATGGCCGTAAAGATTGCGCTGGACAGCAATGAAGAGACCCGCTGGATTGCTGTTTTACTCGGCTCTGAAGGATCAATCCGGAAGTGAAGATTTTATAGATTGTTTATTTTATTGTCCTCTTTTCAAGACCAAATTCTACTACACTCTCCAGCATTTTTATGAAGCCGGGGAAAGATGTATCTATACACCCTGCGTCTTCAATCGTGGTTTCCCCTTCTGCAGTAAGTCCGGCTATTGCCATGGACATTGCTACCCTGTGATCTCCATGGCTTTGTATCACTGCGGGTTGCAGTTTTTCTCTTCCCTCAATAATAAGGCCGTCAGTAAGTTCCTTAACATTAACATTCATTTTTCTCAGCTCAGCGGCCATGGTTGCTATCCTGTCCGACTCCTTGACTCTCAGCTCCCTTGCGCCCGTGATCTTTGTCGTGCCTTCAGCCTTTGCCGCTGCAATACAGACAACAGGGAATTCGTCGATTGCCCTGAGAACCAGATCACCGCCGATATCTATGCCCTTGAGCCGGGAATGTTTTACATTAAGATCAGCTACAGCCTCGCCTGATACTACCCTTTGATTTTCAAGTCTTATATCCGCCCCCATCATTTCGAGGATATCAATTAGCCCGGTTCTTGTAGGATTTATGCCGGTATTTTTAATCAGTATCTCTGAATGGGGGACAAGAAGCCCTGCGACAATAAAGAACGCAGCAGATGAAATATCTCCCGGCACAGTCATATCCAGAGGGTTGAGGGTTGCCCTGCCTTTGATGCTGACTTCAAGATTTTTTATATCTATGTCAGCACCCATGGCCTTGAGCATTCGTTCGGTATGATCCCTTGACTTGCCCGGTTCAATTACAGTAGTTATGCCGTGGCAGTAAAGTCCTGCAAGCATAATTGCCGATTTGACCTGTGCGCTTGCCAGAGGAGATTTATAGGTGATCGGTTTTAGTTTACTGCCCCTGATCCTGAGAGGCGGGTAGCCGCCTTTTTCAGATTCGATAACAGCGCCCATTTCCGTAAGTGGTCTGATTATTCTTTGCATGGGTCTGGTTCTTAATGAGGCATCCCCGGTAAGGGTGGTTGAAAAGGTCTGTCCTGCAAGCACCCCGCACAGCAGTCTCATTGTAGTGCCCGAATTGCCGCAGTCAATAACATTTCCGGGTTCTGTCAGTCCCGTCAATCCCCTGCCGTGAATTACCAATTCTGACTCCTGACTCCTGACTCCTGACTCCTGTATTCTGTCTTTTATATCAATCCCCATCTGCCTGAAAGCCCCGAGGGTGCTCAAAGGGTCTTCTGCTCTGAGGAAATTCCGGACAATGCTTTTTCCTTTAGCAATGGACGAAAGCATAATTGCCCGGTGTGAAATGGATTTATCCGGGGAAGGGGTGATTTCTCCGCATAAAGGGCCCTGGTATTTTATACTAATCCGACTCAATGAGCTTTCTTGCCTCTTTAGCCCTCAGGAATTCTTTCTCCAGACCTGTCCAGTCTGAATTTTCAAAGAGTTTTATCATCTTTGAAATAGAAGATGAAAATCTCTTTAGTGTCTTGAGAATATCATTCCTGTTATTGGTGCATATGTCCCGCCAGAGCTCCGTAGGACTCAGGGCGATTCTTGTCATATCCTTGAGCCCTCTGCCGCCGTAATGGAGAATATCTTTATCAACATTCAGGATAGAATTAACCAGTGCATAGGCAACCACATGCGGGAGGTGGCTTACTGCTGCGAAAACAAGGTCATGTTCTTCAGGACTCATTAATATTATCTTGCTTCCAATCCGGCCCCAGATATCAATAACCCTGTCCAGGGCTTCCTTGTTTGTGTTTGAAGTGGGGGTGATTATACACTTTGCATTATTAAAAAGATCGGCTGTTGCGGCATCCATGCCCGAACATTCTTTGCCTGCAATCGGGTGGCAGCCGACAAAACTAACGCCTTCATGCATAAGGGGCTCGAGTTTTCTGATAATCCCTGCCTTGACACTTCCTACGTCTGTTACTATTGCCCCGTTTTTTATATTGTTCCTGATATTTTTTGCAATTTGTTCAAACTGTCCTACAGAGGAAGCGAGCAGGATCAGGTCGGCATTTTTTACTCCCTCTGCGTGTACTGTTGAGTAATCATCTATTATTCCGAGGTCTTTTGCCTTTATTAAATTTTTTTCTCTTCTTCCGATACCGGTTATTTTGCCTTTATACCCGTTCTTTCTGAGTGCAAGGGCAAATGAACTGCCCATAAGGCCGACACCGATAATCGCTATGTTCGTAAAATCCATATTGTATCTGTCCATTAAAAAAAAGGGGTCAGGAGCCGGAATCCGGAATTGCTTTGGAATATGCCTCTAATGCTTATATTCGCAGTTATGGAAACAACAGCCCGCCTTAACTGAGAAGTTAAGCGCCGCTGTCTATCTTTTTCTTTTTTCATTCTGACTCCTGACTCCTGAATTCTGACTCCTGAATTCAAAATTCAGAGTAATCCGTGGCTTTATTCTACAATGTCCTTCCCACTGCTTTAGCTACGGCCTTAAGTTCTTTCATAAGTGTCTTGAATTTATCCGGTTTTAGAGATTGTTCCCCATCCGACAATGCCTCTTCGGGTTTTGGATGGACTTCAATCATTAATCCGTCGGCGCCTGCGGCAATTGCAGCCTTGGCCATAGGGGCAACGAGGTCCCATTTGCCTGCGCCGTGGCTCGGGTCAACTACAACAGGGAGATGGGAAAGCTTTTTTAAAACAGGGATAGCGTTCAAATCAAGCGTGTTTCTCGTAGCTGTCTCAAATGTCCTGATCCCTCTTTCGCAGAGTATGACCTTGTTGTTTCCCTGCGCCATGATATATTCGGCAGCCATGAGGAGATCTTTTATCGTTGCGGACAATCCCCTCTTTAAAACTATCGGCTTGTCATGAGAGCCGACTTCACTGAGAAGCCTGAAATTCTGCATGTTTCTTGTGCCTATCTGAATAACATCGGCATATTTAAGAATAACATCTATGTCCCTCGGATCCATAAGTTCCGTCACAACAGGCATCCCGGTTTTCTCTCGTGCTTCTGCAAGAAATTTCAGTCCTTCTTCTCCAAGGCCCTGAAAACTGTAAGGTGAAGTCCTGGGTTTAAATGCTCCACCCCTTATAAATGTTGCCCCGGCTTTTTTAACTTCCATGGCTATATTCAGTAATGTGGGCAGGTTTTCAACAGCGCATGGTCCGGCCGTGACATGAATCCTTTTGCCCCCGATAGTATGTTTACCGATTCTGATAGTCGTATCCCCGGATTTAAAATCCCTGCTTGCAAGCTTGAAGGGCTGGATAATCCTGTGGATTTCTTCAACGCCCGCCATTGAAGCAAATGCATTGCTTTCATCCTCGGTAATCTTTGAAGTGTCGCCGATTACCCCAATGACCGTCCTTTCGGTTCCTTTTGAGATATTGGCCTTGAAACCCTTATTTTCAAGTTTTTTGACTATGTAGCGGAGTTCTTTTGCAGTTGCTCCCGGCCTCAATACTATAATATCCATAAATAACTCCTCCAGAAATTCTATATTTAAAAATCTAAATTACAAGATTTCAGCGAATATTAATTATAATGAATTAAATAATAAAATTCTCCCTATTCAAAATCTTTCTCAATGCTTCTATCAGTTTTTTATTCTCCCCCGGCAGCCCGATGGTCACGCGCATTGCACGGGGGCCCATCGGTCTCGCAATAACACCCTCTTTCAGAAGGTCATTGTACAGTTGAGCGGCTGCATCATTTTTAAAAGTTATGTATATGAAATTTGCCTCGGTCGGCACATAATTTATATTCAATGACCTGAATTCTTTATAAAGATATTTCTTGCCTCTCTCATTTATTTTCTTAGACCTCTCAAGGTGTTTTTCATCATCAAGCGCTGCGAGTGCGGCTTTCTGGGCAAGGGAGTTTACATTGAATGGCTGGCGGACTTTGTTCATCTCTGTTATCAGCTCTTTCTTTGCAATTCCGTATCCTATCCTGAGTCCTGCGAGACCATATATTTTAGAGAAAGTTCTGAGAATTAATATATCTCTTCCCCGTCTAAAATATTTAATACTGTCTGCGTAATCCGGCGAAACAGCATATTCAAAATATGCCTCATCAACGATAACCAGCACATCTTCCGGAACTTTTTTCATAAAGGAATCCATGTCGGTTTTTGTATTTATTGTGCCTGTGGGATTATTGGGGTTTGCGATAAAGATAATCTTTGTCTTTGCAGTTATCTCCGATGCCATTGCATCAAGGTCATGCCGCCGGTCTTTAAGCGGGACAATTATGCTTTTACCTTTTACTGCCTGTACAATGGTTGAATAGACGACAAAAGAAGGATGCGCCATTATCGCCTCATCGCCCGGATTGAGAAATGTCCTGACTGCCAGCTCGATAATTTCATTGGAGCCGTTTCCGAACAATATCCCGTCAGGTCTGATTTGCAATTTGCCGGATAATGCGCTGCCGAGGTAGTGGCAGCTTCCATCAGGATACCTGTTTAAGTCGCCCATACCTTTGCGCAGCGCACTGACCGCAAGAGGCGACGGGCCAACAGGATTTTCATTTGAGGCGAGCTTCACCGGGTGAGCAATCCCCAGTTCCCTCACGAGTTCTTCAATCGGTTTACCCGCCACATAGGGCTTAATGCTTTTGATATGTTCAGAAGCTTGTATCATGGTTTGTTGTTCGTGACCGTAATTCGTGTCCGTATGTGATTAGATATGTATCAGCTAATTACGGATAACGAATAACGGACACGGATTACGATACTTTCTTATTCAGCCGAGGGGTAGGATCCTAATACCTTGAAAAAGAGGCATTCCTTTTTTACACTGTTAATTGCCTTCCTGACTCCTTTGTCGTCTATATGGCCCTCCAGATCTACAAAAAAGAAGTATTCCCAGGCCTTTCTCTTTGACGGCCTTGATTCGATCTTTGTCAGGTTTATCCTGTGCCTCGCAAAGGGCCTCAATATCAGATAGAGTGCACCCGGTTTGTCTTTTACTGAAAACATAATGGAGGTCTTGTCTTTCCCTGTTTTACCCAATGACTCTTTTGCAATCACAAGAAAGCGGGTGAAATTGGTTTTATTATCCTCAATGCCCTTTTCAACAAATTGCAGATTATATTCGGAAGCGGCAAGTTCGCTCGCAACCGCTGCAGCAGAAGTGTCTTTTGAGACACGTTTGGCAGCCGCAGCAGTGCTTAACTCTTCGATGACGGGTATCCCCGGGAAATTACTTTCAAGCCAGCCCCTGCACTGGGCCCTTGCCTGTGAGTGGGAATAAATTTTTTTGATGTCCGCTTTTTTGCCTGTCTTTGAGAGCAGGTTATGTGATATAGGGAGCATTATCTCAAATGCGATTTTCAAATCCGAATCCACGAACATATCAAGTGTATAATTGACTACGCCTTCGGTTGAGTTCTCGATAGGAACTACTCCGTACCGGGCCTTATCTCTGGAGACTGAGTCGAATACCTCTTTTATTGTACTTTCAGGTATGTAATCCGCAGAAGACCCGAACTGCCTCTTTGCCGCAAGATGAGTAAATGTTGCGGACGGGCCAAGGTATGAGACTTTTAAAGGCTGCTGCAAAGCAAGAGATGCCGAAAGTATTTCTTCATAGATTAACCGGAGGGTTTCAGTGGGGAAAGGGCCAATATTTTTCTCTTTTAATCTCTTCAGTATTGCCCGCTCCCTTTCAGGTGAGTAAACTTTTAAATGCTTATCCTGCTTTGTCTTTCCGACGTCAAGAACGACCTCTGTTCTCTTATTTAATAATTCAAGAATCTTAAGGTCGAGTTCGTCTATTTTTTTTCTCAGTTTCTCAAGTTCAGACATAGTTTATGACCATATGCAAAAAAGAAGATAAATTTGAGCTATTACACGAATTGTAATTCGTGTGAAGGTTAATTTAGCAATAAAATCAAGTTTTTTCAAGGGTTGAATAGTATGCTGCCGTCAAACGGCTGATTTGAACAGGGATCAATTCCTTTCTTTAATAACTTTGACCATTATATCTCCAAACGCGGGCATCCCGGTAAAAGGCGATATGTTTTCCGGGTCGTGAAGTTCATTGATATTCGGCGTGTAGTTAAAGGTATGATTCATAAAGCCTGTTCCGGAAGCCTTCCGGCCTCCTGGCCCAAAGGCTGTTTTAATTACCCCCGGCATTATCTCGTCCGTTAAAAAAACTTTTCCGGTGATCCGTTTTTTAAACGGATTTTCGAGAGAAACAATGTTGCCGGTTTTCAGATCTAACCTCTTCCCGTCTTTTGTATTAAAAGCAAAAACAGGAATTGACAAACTGCCTTGTTTGAAGAAATTATCTTTATTGTCCTGAAGGCCGTATTTATTCGGGATGTTCTCAAGTTCCGGCATTTTGTAATGAAAATCGTTGTTGACCGGTTGCATGCACTCAGTGTCTGTTTCAGCAAGATATGGACAGACCGCTGTCATTGTCATTGCATGATGAACCCTGCCGCTTATCAATTGAAAAGGATATTCCGTGTTGATATTTTTATATAAAGGATTTCCCGGATTCCATTTACACTCGGACCAGTAAAAGGTAGTGGGAAAATCTGTCCCGAATGTTTTGTTAATATTTTCGAGGAAACTGAATTTGAATTCAAATTTTTTTGACGCAGTCTTCGGATATATTCCCGAAGGAGAGCCGTCTGATTTTTTATACCTGTGATAACTTGCAGGCCATACTGCAACTCCATTGTGTTTTCTGAGCCAGTCGACAGTTAAAAGCTCTCCGGTTTTTATTGTTTTGTTTCCCCACACAGCCCCTGGATTATCCGGCACTCCTGCTATCAGAGATCCCTCCGGAAGATCAGGATAAGGCAGTGGGGCTCCGATATTATAAAATCCCGGAGCTTCACTTAATATCTCGTTTATAAATGCCTCTTCGCTTTTGTATTTAATTTTAAAATCTTCGGCCTTAATATCTGGGTCCCCGTTCTTTATTAGCGAATCAGACATGGTAATCATGAACTGAAAAGGCGTCCTGGATTCATAAAGCGGTTTTATTACCTGGTCCCTGATTGATATTTCAGGACTCATGGTATAGACATCGCTTACTCCCATCCGCTCAAGAAAACCTGCCTCGGGCAGCACGATATCAGCGTATTTGCCGCTTTCAGTTATATGTGTGTCTATAAATACCATCAGTTCAAGCAGGTATTCGCCGGTTTCATCTCTGGAGGTCAATGCATCTTTCCATTCCGCTGTATTGCCGGCAGTCATGACCGGATTGCCAGCCCTTGTTATAAAGGCCTTTATGGGATAGCTGTAATCCTGAAAGGAACCGTATTTTAAATTTATTCCTTTCCTGATTTTTACCGGAAGGTCGGCCAGCACTCCTTTCCATGCGGCCGGATAGTCACCGTAGAGGTCTTTGTGAAGTTCCGACAGCTTGCCTGAAACAGGACTGCCGTTTATTTTCCTTGTGACAACTTTATCCAGGAATTCTTTTCCAACGGTTCTATTGCCTTTTTTGGCCTTCTGGGAATCTATGAATACAAGACCGCCGGGAATGTCTGCATTTCCGGTTATAAGGCAAAGGGCTGTCATGAGGATTGATGTCACATCTCCGTTTGTATGGTGAGATGTACCATGCATGCCGATTTCAATTGCCGCAGGTTTTGTAATACCGAACAAGTGTGAGATTTTTTTGATTTCATTGGCAGTGATCCCTGTTTTGTTCTCCGCCCATTCAATTGAAAAAAATTGTAAACCGTTTGAGGGATCTTTTTTATCGGCTTGTGCGAGAAATGATTCTTTAAATTCCTGCCAGCCCATTGTGTATTTTTTAAGGAAAGCATGGTCTATATATTTTTTCGAAGAATTAACCGGGGAGTCATTCCCGATAATATAATGCAGCATGGCTGCAAGCAGGGCTGCATCTGTTCCGGGTATTATCGGAAGCCATATGTCGGCGTGCGAGGCAGAATTGGTATAGGCCGGGTCTATAACAATGTAAGTGCAGCCGTTTTCTTCTCTGGCTGAGGGAATGCCGTTTGACATGTAGTTGAATCTTGTAGCAACAAGCGGATTTGCGCCGATATTCAGGAGAAGCTTGATATCATGATTTTTTTTAAGATGCAATGCACCTTCACTGTTTCTCATGAGAACCGGCCTTTGAATATCAGGCAGAGGCCTTTCGTCACCCATCATTATTCCCTGTCCCCATCTGCGGTTAGGGTCACAAATGCTTCCGTGGTTGAATGTATTGGGAGTGCCGAATGCATGGAAGAGGCGGTAATATGCCTCTCTGTCAGTAACATCTCCGCAGTCTAAAAAGACTGATTCCGGCCCGTATTTCTCTTTTATCTCAATTAATTTTTTAGCAATATAGTCAATGGCTTCATCCCATGAAATCTCCTTCCATTTTTCTTCACCCCGCCGGCCCGTTCTTATCAGGGGGGTTTTTATTCTGTGAGGGGAATAAGTGAGCTGAAGACCTGATGCGCCTTTGGCGCACAGAGTTCCGTTATTAATCAAAGTATGAGGATTTCCGTAGATTTTCTTTGCAACACCATCTTCAACAAGCACTGAAATGCCGCATTCAGACGGACACATGGCATCTGATGTGTATACTAAATTTGTCCGGTTTTCAGGCTCTTCCCGGACTTTTTGGGTAATGGAATGTCTGATAGTTATTTTATGGTCTTTCAGCGGTGCATTACCGGTATCACCCCTGAACACATAGAAAACCGAAGGTTTTGTCGCAAGTTCCGGTTTAAGCGCCTTGATATTATGATTTCCGAGTGCAACTGAGATATCACTGTTTTTATCATTTGTGTCGCCGAATAGAATTGCCTTGCCCATGCAACTTTGCACACATACCGGAGGACGACCTTTCATAACCTGCCCTTCATAACAAAAATCACATTTTTCAGCCTGCCCGGTGGCCGGATTCAGATCAATAGCATCATAGGGGCATTTTTCGAAGCACATCCCACAGCCGATGCACTTGTTGCTGTTTAGTAAGACAACGCCGTCCTGATTTTTAAACAAGGCCTTTTCTTCACATGCTTCAATGCAGGGGGCCGTGCCACAGTGATTGCAGAGGCGCGGCAGGAAAAACTTGCCAATCTCCGGATAGCTGCCTGACCGGTATGTTTCAACTTTACACCGGAAAGTTCCAAAGGGAATATTATATTCCGCTTTACAGGTTATCTGACAGGCAAAACAGCCGGCACACCTCTCAAGGTTTATCAACATCGCATATTTTTTTGTATGTTTCGCCATAATTTAATTTAACCGAATGGTTATCATAAAATAAACAGATTAAGCAGTAAGAATATTTTCAAAAGCATAAAATTGACTTGATCTTTTATTAAATGTTATTTTGAACAAATACTAACGGAGGAGAAAAATGCCATATCAAATTAATTTTAATATGTCCATAGAGTGTATAGATAAGGATGAACTCTTGAGGCGAATTAATGAAAAATCCGCTTCTGATTTTGTAATTGTTGATACAGTAGCAAAGTATGATGGAAACAAATACAAGATTAAGGGAGCCAAAACCGTTCCGTATCCGGAGGTTGTTGATAGAAGAAGCGAGCTGGCTGAATTTGACGAAATCATTATCTACTGCAAACATAAAGACTGCATTGCATCAAAGAAGGCTGCCCTTGGATTAAAACTTCTCAATATTCCAAATGTCAAGGTATATGAGGGCGGAATAGATGAGTGGACAGCGCTTAACCTTCCTTTAGAAAATGAATGAGACTTCTGTCGTACGGGCAGATAAACAAACAGAGTGATTGCTTGAATTCCTGTTCGGAGGGCTTTATATTTCAGGGGTTGCCGAATATAAACTTGCAGCAGCCTAAATCCAGCACCTGATTATCATCCGTTATACGGGACCTTAACTTTTCAGTTATGTGGTAGATTCTGTGAACACCGACTTTCCTTTTCCTGACCAATCCGCTCGTCTCCAATATTTTCAGGTGTTTTGAAATATTGTATGTCTTAATGTCAAGGCTATTTGATAAATCCTGTACGGACGCCTCCTCTCTCAGGAGTTCATGGATAATCTGCAGTCGATTTTCATCAGCCAGCGCCTTTAGTACTATTGTCCAGCTGAGACGGGATTCAATGTTGGAATCATTTTCTGATCGATCCATAATTAAACTATATTATCATTCAATGCTAAAATCAAGATAATTTATTTCTGCTGCTGAAAGCAGCATGGATAATTTATCATTAAAACAGATCTGATTCGATGCTCCGGAATAGTGAATCAGATTGGAACAGGAAGTCTTTTACTACCCATAATTGACCTATAAAATTTTCTAATTGTGTCAATAACTATCAGTATGTTATAATTCCAACACAAAATTTCTGTTTCTTGCTTTTTCTATTTTAAAATAAGGATAATTACGTATGCTGCTTTATTTATTTCTGGTAGTATATTTTTTTATTTTGATCACAGTCTTTATATATGCCTCTCACCGGTATTATATGGTTTATCTTTATTACAGACATCAAAAAGATAAGCCGGTGCTTAAGAAGAAATTAAGCAAATTGCCCCGCGTCACAATACAGCTCCCCATTTATAATGAGATGTATGTAGCAAGGCGCTTAATTACATCGTCTTGTGATGTTGATTATCCCAGAGAGCTTCTTGATATACAGGTACTTGATGATTCCACGGATGAAACAACGGTTGTAGCCCTGGAATGTGTGAAGGAGCTTAAGGAAAAAGGATTTGATGTACAATATATTCATCGTGTTAACCGGGAGGGCTTTAAAGGCGGCGCCCTCTCAAATGGACTTAAATCCGCCAAAGGTGAGTTCATATCTGTTTTCGATGCAGATTTTGTCCCTCAAAGAGATATCCTGCAAAAGACGATCCATTATTTTTCCGATAGCTCCGTAGGCATGGTTCAAACAAGATGGACTTATCTGAACAGGTCATATTCATTCCTGACAAAGATACAGGCTATTATGCTTGACGGCCATTTTGTGATCGAGCACACGGCAAGGAACTGGTCAGGGAGGTTTTTTAATTTTAACGGCACAGCAGGCATATGGAGAAAAGAGGCGATAATAAAAGCCGGCGGATGGCAGAATGACACGCTCACAGAGGACTTGGACCTGAGTTACAGGGCTCAACTGAAGGGATGGAAATTCATATTTCTTAAAGATGAACTCTCTCCCTCTGAAATTCCCGTTGAGATTAACGGTTTTAAGAGTCAGCAGCACAGATGGGCAAAAGGCTCAATACAGACAGCGAAAAAACTTCTTCCGCAGATTTTAAGAAGCAAGCTTCCGTTAAAGGTCAAAGTAGAGGCATTTTTTCATCTGACGAACAATATGTCATACCTGCTCATGCTCCTTTTGTCAGTCCTGATTTACCCGTCCATGGTTGCAAGGATCAATATCGGGTGGTTTCAGATGATAGTGACCGACGTGCCGTTCCTGCTGGTTGCAACAGTCGGCATCTCGTTTTTTTATACATGCTCACAGAAAGAGGCGTATAAGGACTGGAAGTCAAGATTGCTTTATTTACCCATGTTAATGTCTCTTGGAATAGGGCTTTCGGTTAATAATTCAAAGGCGGTATTAGAAGCGGTTTTCAATAAAAAGACTGAATTCAAGCGTACCCCGAAATTCAGCATAGAAAAGAAAAGAGACAGATGGCTTGGTAAGAAATACAGGGGGGAGATAAATTTTGTGGTAGTAATAGAGCTGCTCCTCGGAATTTATTTTACATTTAATGTATATTTTGCATATGTAAATAAAATCTATATATCAATCCCGTTTCTCATGATGTTCCAGGTGGGATATTTTTATGTTGCTTTTTTATCGATTTTTCAAGTAGTATTGAGTGGCATAGCGTCGAACCGATTGGCACGCCACTTGTTATCTAAGAGAAATACTCAGGACGTAATAGCTGCATAGAGACGAAAAAAATGCAGGGTTGAGAAAATTATTTTTTAAATAATTTAAATCCAAAATAACAAAAAGGAGTAATGCTATGAGAAAGAAAATGGTGATAAGTTTATTAGTAGCGGCAGCATGTATTTTCATTTCAAATGGAGCTTTTGCGGCATGGACACAGGCCAAGGGCCATTCTTATAATCAATTGACTTTAAGTTATTATGAAACCAAACAGAAAACCTCGACAATACAACGTGACAGTAACAAACAGGTTACCAGTTTAAACAGCGGGATACACAGAATTGATTCAGCAAAGTTTGTATCAACCAAGGTATCATATTACGGGGAATATGGAATTACGAATCAACTCACGGCTATTGCCTCCGGCGGATGGGACTGGGTCAGGTCCAATGATAACCTGAAGTATGCGGGTGAATCCGGCCCGAGCGGCATAGGAGATATAATCCTCGGCTTAAGACAGAAGATCAGTGATAATATAGGCGGAGGGGCATTAATGTCTGTCCAGGTTGACGTAAAAGTCCCTGAAGCATATGACTACAAAAGCCCTACAACTTACCAGAGCCTGGGAGAGGGACAGTATGATACATCAGTAAATCTTCTGATCGGTAAAGGATTCGCAAAGGGCTATGCGGTTTTGAGCACAGGCTATAAGTACAGGTTTGAAAATGACCAGCTCGGTGCCGCTACCTTCAAACCATCCGACCAGTTCCTGTTTTCCATAAACGGAGGTTATGCAGCTACCCCGAAGCTCTCGGTAAGGTGCAATCTCAACTATAACCAGGCAATAGGAAATGCGAAAGTTTCCCAGGAGATGGAGCAGTTATTCATTCCGTATGGCAACAAGGACAAATATGATGATGTACTTGTCATAAAAGACTCTTTAAACCTCGAACAGAACAACCTGAGCGCAGGTCTTGCCCTGGCTTACAGTATTACAAGCAAAATACAGACAGTAGCTTCATACAGCACGGATCTGGTAGGTATCGGCGACCTTAGAACCAGAGACGGCGCCCTTGGTAAGACTTTCAGCATGACTCTTGTCTATATGCATTAATCGAATAAGCATTGTTAAACTTGGAAACCGGAAGGCGCTTTCTTAATGAATATAGATAAGAAAGCGCCTTTTGTAACTACTCAGACAGGCACATAGGCACAAAGTATCAAAGGGACAAAGCAAAAAAAGGATAAAAACTTTCCTTGTATTTCTTTTAAACTTTGTGCCTATGTGCCTTTGTCACTTTGAACCTGAGTAGTTTATCTTTTATGCAAGAATGAACCTTAAAAAAAAAACTTATTCCTGCTGTCAACAGTTTCTCTCTTAATAGTTTTATCGCTTTATGTCTTCACTAACAGGTATACCTTAACGGCTCTCCTTTATCAGACACTCGGGGCGCAGGACAGGGCTATTGAAAAATTTTCAGAAGCCGTAAAACATGATCCTGAAAATGCATATGCTTATTATCAGCTCGGTCTGATGTATAAGGAGAGGGGGGATTTTGACAAAGCTGAAGACGTATATGTAAAATTACTGGATATTTTTCCCGACCATCCTCATGCAAACTATGATTTAGGCTATATATACAGAGAAAAAAAAGATTATAACAGGGCAATGGCGCAGTATCAAAAGGCATTAAAAATAAATCCGGACAATGCATTTGCGCATTACGACCTCGGCTTTATTTACAAAGAAAAGGGTTATTATGAAAAGGCATTATCGGAATATAAAAAAGCTCTTGAGATAGACCCCTCACATAAATATGCTTTATGGGATACAGGCAAGGTTTATGAAAAGATGGGGATGAAAGAGAGGGCTGAAGAACAATTTAAACTCTATCATGAAATGACGGACTGCAGTTTCAGGAGATTCCGGAACTGCCTCGATTAATTGGAAATTACGGCATATATATCAATCAACCTTCTCCTGTTTTCCGCATGGTATATCATCCTTTTCAGAAAAAAAAACGTTCTGATATTTTCCGACAGGTTAACAGGGACTTTCATTGCAGGTTTAACACAGATAATAGCAACAGAGATGCTGCTGGGGGTGGTGTTTGAAAAACTCTATCCCCTCCCCCTTTTCCTGCTTAATATTTCCATATCTTCAGGTCTGCTGATTCCTGCATTGCTGTCAGGTGGAAGCAGAGGTATTTTCGATGAGATTAAGAATGAGTCTGCCCGGATTTTTGGAATAATCAGGGGAGACAGGGTATTATTATGTATTTTCAGTCTCTTCTTTATATCGGTTTGCTGGCTGATACTTACAGGATATCTTTTCCCGTCATATTCCTGGGACGCACTCAATTACCACCTCCCGATTGTAGGCCAGATATTGCAAAGCGGTGCAATACGGACAAACCCGACGCCTTCCTTTGTCCAGCAATATATTAATGCATTCCCTATAAACATAGACCTGTTTTTCCTCTGGAACATCATATTTTTGAAAAGCGATGTCATAGTGGATTTGGGCCAGTTGTTTTTTACGCTTGCAGGGGTTGTTACTGTATACAGTATGGCCGTTAAACTGAAAATCAGGGAAAAATACGCAATCTATTCTTCTTTGCTGTTTTTCTTTACACCCGTGCTGATTTTGCAGTCAACAATAAATTATGTTGACGGGGCAGTATCCATGCTGTTCCTTATGGCTCTGAATTTTCTCTTGTATGATGATCCGGAAAATTATGCCGCTGATAAAGCCGGTGCATTACGCCTGAAAGACAGTAACACCCCGCTTCTCCTCTCAGGACTGGCAGCAGGGATTTTATTAGGCTCAAAACCCATGGGCCCCCTGTATATTGTTGTAATGCTCGGCGCAATTTTAATCCGGGAATACATAAAACATTTTAAGCCGTTAAACAATATATCGAGGAAAAAAGGAGAGAGGCTGAAGGTATATCTGATATATTTCATAGCCCCGGTTTTCTTGATTGGAGGATACTGGTATATAAGAAACTGGATACTTTACGGCAACCCTGTATATTACGTGGATGTCTCTATTTTCAATATTACTCTCTTCAAAGGCCTGATGAAAGACTGGCCTGAGCCGGTCCCCGAGGTTATTCGCAATTCAGGCTACTTCGCAAGGCTTTTCCATGTATGGCTGGAGAGGGTCGGGTATTACATGTATGATTCAAGGCTGAGCGGATTCGGGCCGGTCTGGCTGATACTTTTTCTGCCCTCTATTATATTTTCACTTTTTTATGCCGCAGCAAAGAAAAAGCAGAACTTCCTCTTTGTAAGTTTAGTGCTTATTGCCGCATTCATTGTGCAGCCGAGAAGCTGGTTAACAAGGTATGTGATCTTTATTACAGGAACAGGCGCCCTCTCTTTCGGACTCGCATTTGATTATTTCAATAAACGAGAAAATGTATTAAAAATTATTGCCCTGCTGCTTGCGGGATACACATTTCTGACTGCAAATTCACCATGTATTATGCCTGGGAAGGTCAGGGAATTTCTTCTCCTGCCTGCCGCTGAACGCACATTGTCTCGCCATAAGCCTTTCAATATAGATATAAAAGTTCGGAGCGAATACGGTTACTGGACATGGCTGCAAAATAATATATCACGAGGCGATACACTTGCATATACTTTTGAAAGTCTTGAACTGGACCCCTCTATGCCGTTTTTTACCGCTCCCCTCTGGAACAGGGAATTTTCCAATAAGGTGGTCTACATCAAGTCGGACACTTACAGGGAATGGCTGAAAAAACTTGAAAATATTCATGCAACCCATATATTAATAAAAAAGGGCTCAATTGAAGATAAATGGATTGAAAAAGAGAGAAAGATTTTTTATTCCCTTCGCTGGATGGGCAATATCACGGAGAAATTCAGGATTGTATATGCGGATGAAAATTATAAGATAGTGAGGTTTTATGAAGGCGGAAGGCAAAAGGATGAGGGATGAAAGAGGAAAGTAAAAAAGACCTGCTTTTTATTTTGTATATTGCTGTTATATTGCTGCTGGCCGTAATATATTTTTCCGTGCCTGAAAGGGCATTGTTTATAGAAAATGAGGTGAAATGGTGGAAAGAGTTCCTGGTAAATTTCATAACCTGATTGCAGCGAAAAAACCCCTGATGTATCGCGATAAGTCTGAAAAGGAGCGTATGCCAAGCATGGCGCGTACAATGACTTTCGGCCTCATATAGTATCTCCTGTACGCTTTTCTCTGAAGCTCTTTGAGTTTTTTTATGCTCCCGATTCTTGGATTTAAATAGCTTGGTTCATCTCCTACAACTATGTATTTTGACCAGTCATCTGTTGTAAGCGCATTTTCCTTTATTGCTATGTCATATAATTCGGTCCCGGGATATGCCTGGGGAAGATAGAACCCGGCTATGTTCGCATCGCAGGCTAAGGCAAAGTCTATTGTCTCTTCTATTGTCTCCAGAGTGTCCTCCGGCAGCCCGAGGATGAAATTCGACCTCGCAAAAATACCATGCTTCCTTGTCAGCCTGAAGCCATCAAGGGCCTGTTTGGTGGTAAAACCTTTTTTGATGCTCTTCAATACCCTGTCGTTTCCCGACTCGACCCCATAGTCTATCTGCCAGCATCCTGCTTTCTTCATAGCTTCCAGCATCTCGGGGTCAACATTATCAAGCCTTCCAAAGCATGTCCATAGAACATCTATTTTCCGGTCAACTATCTCCCTGCATAATTCCAGGACAAGACGTTTATTAAGTGTAAAAGTATCATCCCAGAATCTAACCTCCCGTACTCCGAAGTTCTCTACAAGTGACTGTATCTCATCTACAATATATTCCGGTTTTCTGGACCTTATCCTCGGCCCGAAGACATATCTGTTGCTGCAATATATGCATTTATAAGGACAGCCCCTGGAGATTATTATGCTCCTTACAGGTAATCGCCGGTACCTGGAGAGGCTCGGCCTGTATACGCCTTTGGGCAAAAGATGCCTTGCCGGAAATGGAATTGAATCCAGGTCATCGATCACCTCCCGCGGTTTGTTGACCGTTATCCTGCCGCCTTCATTGACAATGGTCCCGTCAATATCAGCCGCAGGCCGTCCGCTTTCCAGCTTTTCTACCAGTTCCGCTACCGTAAGTTCGCCTTCTCCGTAAATTGCATAATCAATCCTCCCCCCTGCCTTAAAGAGTTCTTCGTGCCTCTCCACTTTCAACATTGCTCCGACATGAGGACCGCCTATCATTACAGCAGTATCCGGCTTTACTTCGTTGATTATCTTAACCGCTTCCGTCGTCCTTTTGATCATCGGAGTACTTGCACTCACTCCATACAGGTCGCTGTCATCACTGCTGATTACTTCTCTGAACCGGTTCTGGTCCATCTGTTCGCCAAAACCGTCTATGATCCTGCATTGATGTCCTTTTTTTTCCAGTACCGCGGCTATGTAGGCCAGACCGAGAGGTTCTTCAATGCTCCCTACCTCCGGGAGTGTAAGGCCGTACTGTTCGCTGAGTGCCCATGGTGGGCTGATTAGAGTAACTTTCATGGGTTTATCTGCTGTTTATTTTATATCATTTAAGCAAAAATCTTCCATAACCCTGAAATCAGAGGGTTGAGGGTTAACTCTTCCTCCCGGAACAATTTTCTTTTTATGTCATTGCGAGCGAAGCGAAGCAATCTCAAGGCTTTGGAAATTCGCACTGAATGCTGCCTGTACTTGCTTGCAGAGAGGTCTTTTTTTTGCAAAATCCGGCTGTTATCAGGTACTATATATACCCCGATGAATAATAAATTCCGGCTATATTTTGCGATCTTTATTTTTTCCGTTGCCACTCTGACACTGGAAGTCCTTCAGCTCCGTATCTTTGCATACAGCCTGCTGCGCTCACTCGCTCACATCGTGATAAGCATGGCGCTCCTCGGTATCGGCATAGGAAGCATAAGTGTTGCCCTTGTCTCCGGGATTAATAAAATAAAAGAAGAGAGGCTGCCGGCATATCTATTCCTCGGTTTTTCCGTTAGTGTGCTGGTTACGCATATAATATTCGCCGCTTACTTTGAACAGATAAACCAGGATTATAATTTTCCGAGATTATGGCTCTTCTCTATAATTTTCAGCATACCTTACATCTTTTTCGGGGCAGCGCTCACATTTATATTTAAAAAACATGTTAAGGACGTACCGAAGCTCTATTCCGTTAACCTGATAGGCTCGGGAATAGGCTGCCTTATCCCGCTTCTTGCATTGCGCCCCCTTGGCGCAGAGAAGCTGATTGTAGTAATTTCTCTCATGGGCGCTCTCGGCGCCCTCTTCTATGTTTTTGATATATCAAAAAAGGCTGTTGTTGCCACAATAGCCTATACCATATTCCTTCTTGCAGGCATTCAATACGCAGATGTGCTGTTTAATTTTAAATCCAAGCCGCACGGCGGACTCGCAAGGGTTGCAAGTGTGGCCGGGGCAACAAGGGAATTTTCCATGTGGGACCCGTTAGGCAGGATTGAGGTGTATACTTTCGGCAAGGATTTTTCATATATGTTTTTACCGGATCCGGTACCCATAAAAGAGATGTTCCAGGATGGCGATGCAGGCTCTGTACTGCTGAATGTGAGAGAAGACAGGTATGATTATACAAATTTCTTTAACGGCAGTATCTTCAGCTTAGTCTATCAGCTGCGCAAAGACCCTGATACATTAGTGATCGGCCTCGGCGGAGGGCCTGATATCCTGAGGGCATTGTATTTCAACAGTAAAGAAATAACCGGTGTGGAGATAAACAGGACAACGGTTAAAATCATAAAAGAGACATTCAGGGATTTTGTGGGAGACCCTTACGGCAAAGAGAATGTATCGATTGTCAATATGGACGGCAGATATTTTGTCAGAGCGGATAATAATAAATACGATGTTATACAGATAGCAGGGGCTGACACGGACACCTCCAATTTAACATCAGGCGCCCTGGCGGTCTCCGAGAACTATCTTTATACTACGCAGGCATTTAAGGATTACCTTGCTTCCTTAAAGGACGGCGGGATATTTTCCATAATACGATTCGGTCCCCGGGAACCTATGCTCATAGTTTCTACAGTAGTTGCAGCAATGAGGGAGATGGGCATTTCCGACCCTTATAAGAATTTTATAGTTGTGAAACAGGCGATCTGTGTAAATGTATTGATAAAAAATGAGCCGTTCAGCTTTGATGAGATACGATCCATTGAAAGGATTGTAAAGAGAATCGACTCCCTGGCGGATAACATCAGGATCCCTGTAAACGATATAGTCGGGTATGCGGCAATAGACAGGGCTGAAATACTGTACCTGCCCCTGCCGGACTGGAACAAAGAAAATTCATTTACGGCCTTTATGAATTCCGTAAGGTCATATAAAGAGGCGGAATATGTATCGGCTTTTCCCTCTAATATTGCGCCGCTGACAGATAATAAGCCTTTCTTTTTTCAATATGAAAAACCTGAAAATATCTTAAAATACAGGAATTCAGTAATATACAATCTCTTCAAGACAGTGGTACAGATATTTATATTTTCAATATTATTGATTTTTTTACCCGTATACCTGCTACGGCGGAAACATACAAGGATAAGATATAATTTCAACTATGTAATTTATTTTCTGAGCTTAGGCATCGGGTTTATGTTCGTTGAGATCGGGCTGATTCAGAAATCCGTGCTTTTTCTCGGCCATCCGACATATTCGTTTATTGCTGTTGTATTCTCTATCCTCCTGTCTTCAGGATTAGGGAGCCTGGCCTCAGGATTTTTCAAACAGGATGATTTTAAACTGATTGCTGCAAGCATGGTTGCCGTGGTAATTATGATTCTGTTATACCTGTTTTATATGGAGGATATATTCAGCATATTGCTTCCGCGGAATACGTGGGCCAGGATGACAGTCATAGGATTGTTTCTGTCACCATTAGGGTTTGCAATGGGCATACCCTTTCCTAAGGGATTACAGATGCTCGGCAAGAGGGATATGAATTTTGTCCCTGTTGCAATGGGGATTAACAGTGTGGCATCGGTTTTAGGCGCATCATCTTCTGTTCCCTTTGCCATGCTCTCGGGATTTTCCGCAGTATTTTTAACAGCCGCGGTTATTTATTCGGTTGGCCTGATATCCGTCACAATCAGAAGGTAATTACCCTGCTCTCCTGTTTGAAACAGGAGGGGAATAGCCGCTATTCTTTTTCATCTCTCATAATTGTTATAATTACCATAACTAATCAGGTGTAAAAGGGCAAAATCGTAAAGTTTAAAAGAGAGAAACCGTGAACGGTCAGGAATTAATTATGCAGGAACTTGGACTCTATAAATCACGAGTTATACAATTCACAACAATGTACACACGCCTGGCAGGAGCGTTTATCCGTGGAGATATGCCGAACTATCTGATAGCCTTTGTCACCGGACAATGCAACATGAGCTGCAGTTTCTGTTGCGAGGCTGCACAAAAGATGCGGCAGAAGGAAGAACTCTCTCCCGGTCAATGGGCAAACGCCCTTAAAGGCGCCCGGGCACTAATGCACGTAACAATTACCGGCGGTGAGCCTTTTATGCGGGATGACCTTGATGAATTAGTTATAGCAATTGCCGAAACATCCGGGGTCCCTGATATCAGCATTAATACAAATGGTTATTGTACTGAAAAAATCCTGGGAGTTGTTGAGAAAATTCTGACCGCATTATCAAATATTAATCTTACAATAGCTATATCACTTGACGGGCCTTCAGGAATTCATGACAGACTGAGGAATAAAAAAGGCGCATCAGATGCGGCATGTAAGACAATTGCCGGATTGAACCTGCTCAAGGGCAATTTCCCTAATTTAAGGATAAGAATACAGTCTCTTGTGCTGCAGGAAAATGCTGATATATTAGAGAAATTTTTAGATGAAACAACAGGTTGGCCGGTTGAGTTCCATGAAATAATTTTTCCAAGGGATGTTAATAATGGAAGCAAGCCGATTCAGTCCCTTGTTGACAACTACAGAAAACTGGCTGAAAAACAATTGACAAAGGACAGAAAAACAAATACTACCTATCTGAAAGGCAATATTTTCCGTGTTCTTTATAAGAACGTATTAAGAAAGCTGGATGGGGATTATTACAATAATCCCTGTCTTGCCGGAGGAAGGCTTGTCGAAGTCTTTCCTGATGGTACAGTTGTAGGCTGCGAAATGTCCAAGGTAAAGGATAAAGCGGTAATCGGATTTATTGGGGATTCAGAGAAAAGACTGGTCGATATTTGCAGAAGCGGAAAAGCAGACCGGTTTCGTAAAGAAATTGCCCTCAGATGTTCCTGTACCTTTGAATGCGCCCAGGCATGCAATATAGTCTTTAATGTAAAAAACTGGACGGAACTTTTAAAAATAAAAGAGGACAAATAAGATTGCTATCCAACAAAAAAATAGCTGTAATAATTCCTGCGCTAAATGAAGAAAAAACCCTTCCTGCTGTTCTGAATGATATTCCGGGTGATCTGGTGGATGAGGTTGTGGTAATAGACAACGGCAGCAGTGACAAAACACCTGAAATTGCGAAAGAACGGGGGGCAACCCTCTTATTTGAATCCCGGAGGGGTTATGGATACCCCTGTCTGAGAGGGATTGAATACCTTAAAACAAAGAATCCTGATATTGTGGTGTTTTTAGATGGGAATTACAGCGACCACCCTGATGAGATAATCAAGCTTGTTGAGCCTGTGGTGAGAGATGATTACGATCTTGTATGCGGATCGAGGATTATGGGTAAGATTGAGGAAGGGGCCTTAAGAGTCCCGGTACGTTTCGGGAATCTTCTGGCAACTGTATTGATAAGACTCTTTTACGGATTTAAATATACGGATGTCGGTCCTTTCAGGGCTATCAAATTTGCTAAATTGCTGGAACTGGACATGAATGACAACCTGGGCTGGACAATTGAGATGCAGGTCAAGGCAGTCAGAAGCGGGTACAGGATTACAGAGGTTCCGGTGAATTACCGCGCCGGAACAGGCAAGTCTAAAATTACGGGAAATATAAAAGGCATTGCAGTGGTGGGTTACAGGATAATACGCGCGATTTTTAAAAATCTCTTTTTTTCTCCTGCCCGGGCTGATGCGTAATGAGAATAATTTAATATATTATAAATTAAACTAATAATTAGATAATAATACTTGACATCCTGCTGATCCTGTGTAAATATATATCGTTTTGTATTGGTCTACCGGTCAGGTTCAATCCTTTATTGAGTCCGTAGATTATTGAAATTACAAAGAAAACATTAAAATATCTCATGGAAAAACTCTTTCCGTTAAGAGCATTTTTATGAAAATGATGTAAAGATGGCTACCCTGACAAAAAAAGAGATATTAGCACAATTAAAAAAAATCGGGGTCAATTCTACTACTGAACTCAATACATACTCCATGGAATACGAGGAGTATTTTACCCTTCATGAGCCTTACCCGCATTCTCCGCAGGAATATTACGAAAGAGCGGAAGACAACTAAGGCATTCAAAAGTACTATCAGGCATACCCTCCCCTAAAGTTTTTCATTGATTCAGCCGACAAATACGTCATGGCATATCAATAAAAATGTTACAACTAACAGATAGGAGGAGATTATGAAAAAGGTTTTACTTTTATTGTTTGGGGTAATTCTCCTGACAGGGACATTGCAGGCATCACAACATGAGATTGTTAAAGATGCAGATGATCTCAAAATCAGGGTTTTAATGGAGAATGACCCGCCGCTGACAGGTGAAAACAATTTGAAGATCGTACTCGCCGATTCAGAAGGGATTCCGGTAACAAAAGCAAAAATCAAGGTCGATTACTCAATGCCTCCCATGGGAAATATGCCCCCCATGTTATACAAGGCCAGAGCGAAATTTGACGGAGAAGGTTATAAGGCAAAGATTAACCTCTCAATGTCCGGCCCCTGGAATGTTGCCGTCAGCATAAAAAGACCCGGTAAGTCTTTGACCAGGATGGAGTTTCAGGTAAAAGTACCTTAATGGACTTCAAATACAAAAAACACAAATAAGTGTACATCATAAGTGAGAGACTGACTTCAATGCCGAGTGGATTATGCGCTCTCCACACAATAATTGTCCTGTATATATAGTGTTAGGAGAAAAAAATATGAGCTTAAAAAAGTCCGTGAGCATTGGCATAACGGCAATAGTATCCATAAGTGTTGTTATGGTTCTGAATATTGTCCTGATGTCAGGTAAACTGAAGACCCTGGAAGAGAGAGGAAACCATTTGTTGGAGATGAAGAATCATCTTATGCGAAGCTATCTGGAGCTTATTCCCTGGATGAATATGATGACTGATTATGTGATTGAGGACTGGCCGTTTGAAGGGGAGCTCGATCACAAAAAATCCTCTCTGGCAAAATACCTTGAGAGCCATAAGCCTATGGATGCTGAAGAGAAGGTAATAGTCGAAGCGCTCGTCCGTAAAAATCAGGAGCTCTTCCGGAGCGCCAATGAGCTTGTCAAAATAGGGAATCCGGAATCAAAGCAGGAATATTATGTGGACAATTTCAGCGTCGCTGCGGATTCCATCGAACCGCTCATCGGGGGGCTGGCAAATATATACCAGGAAAACCTGGACGGCGTTAATGAAGAGCGCAGCGCATTTCTTAAGAGGACAGGTGTTTTTATAATTGTTTCAACTTCAGTTACGGTCGTTATACTGATCCTTGCGGGAGTTGCGCTGTTTAAATTAATAATACGCCCTATTGAAAACATATCGGGCAGGATAGTCGCTGTAGGCAAAGGAGATTTGGGAGTAAGCGTTGATTACAGGGCAAACAATGAAATAGGAGATATTGCCCGGAACTTCAATTTAATGGTTCAGTCTTTCAGTGATATAATAAACCGCATACTCGCATCATCTGCCAGAGTTGTATCTGCTGTGGATATCTTGCAGGAGAGGGCGGAGCAGACATCAAATGGGGCCCGGGAGCAGCATGATCAGACAACACAGGCTGCCGCCGCCACAGAGGAACTGAGCCAGACAATTACAGAGATTGCGCAAAATGCATTAGTGGCGGCAGACACGTCTTCTGAGGCAATTCATACTGCTGAGAAAGGCAAAGAAGCGGCCCTCGGAACTGTAGAGACAGTGGAGCGTGTTTACACATCTACCGTAGAACTTGCTGCAGAGATAGAAAAACTGAATAAAAGCGTACTCGAAATAGGGGAGATAGTAACGGTAATAAGCAGCATAGCAGACCAGACAAACCTTCTTGCCCTTAATGCGGCTATTGAGGCTGCAAGGGCCGGCGAACAGGGAAGGGGTTTTGCAGTTGTTGCCGATGAAGTGAAAAAACTTGCAGAGAGCACCATAAAGGCAACCGCAGAGATATCAGAAAAAATCGGGGTAGTGCAGAAAGAATCCGAGCAGACAACCAGGTCCATGGGGGAGGCATCAGAAGAGGTTACAAAGGCAACGGAATATATCAGGGACCTCGGGAATTCCCTGCAATCCATTGTAGAATCGGTGGCAAGGGCTCGTGACCAGATAACCCGGATTGCCACAGCGGTTGATGAGCAGTCGGCAGCAGCAGGTGAAGTGGCAGGGAACATAGATCGCACAGCAGATATATCAAACAATATGCAGAAGATGTCAAAGGATGTGTTTAATGAAATTCAAAACCTTGCCATTGTAGCAACTGAGCTAAAGAACTCCACAAAAGGATTTAAAGTAAGTAAAACCGCTGAAGATCATCCGGATGGAACATTGAAGAATGATGAGCGCGTAAACAGCATCCCAGCATAGTTATTCCTGACAACCCGACCGGGTTTACTCACAGATAATCCGGCTGACAAGCCGGGCATTCTCAGGTCTGCTTTATGATCTTGTTTGCTATGTCGTAGATGCAGCTGCCGGATATGCCGGTACCACAATTGCTCGAAAAGGCCGACATTTCGTTGATATGCTTATCCAGCATGGGGTCGAAATTTATATGTCCCAGATACCCGGGATTCAGGCTGAGGTAATTATTGGCAACACTCTGAAGGATGCAGCCAATATTGGTTTCATTGCCATTTTTTACATTATTAACGATAAGATTTACCCTGAATTCATCAAGGTATCCGGAGAGTTTATTATGCTGTTCTTCTCCTATGGACCTGACAGCGCTCTTCAACTCATCTATAGATTCAATCCTGTCAACTTCAACTAAACCCATTCCTCTATTGACAAGATCAAGGCACTGCGGGTCATTGCTGAAGAGCCTGTTTATCCCGCGGTAGAGGCTGCTCTTGATAAATCCGTAGGCATTCTGCAGGGAAGTAATAACAGGAGAAAGGACAATAATCTTATTTGGGGCATAAAGGAAGAAGTCTATTGTTGTAAAAGATGTCCCGGCGCCAAGATCAAGCAGGATCATATCAGCCTTTATTTTTTTTAATTGATTAAATATTCGCATTTTTTGGGTATACTTGGGGTTAGCCAGGCCAAGGATATCATCAGCGCCGCAGATAAGTGTTAAATTCTTAATCCGGGTATCCATAATAACGTGATCTATGTCTTCCACCTTCCGGTGAATAAAATCCGCGAGTGTATGTGCAGGATACCTGATCCCCAGAAATGTATGCAAATTGCTGCCGCCGAGGTCCGCATCTACCAGAAGCACCTTTTTCCCGAGCCTTGCCAGCATCGCGCCCAGCATCACGGTGGTAATACTTTTACCGACACCCCCTTTGCCGCCGCCTATTGCCCAGAGCCTTTTTTTCAGTTCATCTTCCATGCTCTCCCTGCCTCTTACCTTGCCCTGCGTAGCCGTCCCAGAGATTCCACATCATTTTTTGATCCCTGTTTCTCAAACTGATGATACTCTCGATTATTCCCAGTTGCCATTCAGCCAGGTCTTCGAATTCAACCCCGAACATGAAAGATAAGTCGTGTTTTGAATCCGCTCTTCTCACAGATCGTATCCTCGCAAAGAGGAAGATTTGCTCCCCCTGGGGCAGTGCAATTTTGAGTTTTACGCGGGAATTAATAACTTTAGCCGCTTCTATCAGTCCGTATTTATCTTTAAACTGAAACAAGGCTCCGCTCAATGATATAAGCGAAAACAACCCCCTGAAAGACCTGTTCTCAAAATCCGGCAAGAGTATCCTGAATTCAACGGGATAGACAAATGTTACCCGTCTGTGTCTTCTTCTGCCGCGGCCATTAGTATCCATCAACCTTTATATCGGATGAATGAAATTAAGTCTTGAGCTTATTCCTCAATTAAACCTGCCGATGTCCGGGGGAGCCGCAATAAACCCGGCAATTTTCGGTGAATTTGTAACGCATTGAGATTGCTTCTCTCCGCTCGCAATAACAGAAAAGGTTTTCGCGATGTCATTGCGAAGAGCTTCAGCGATGAAGCAATCTTGCACCGGTTTTTACCGGGAATTACTGACCATGTAAAAAGATAATGAACTAATTTGTTCATTTTGTGTATATTAGAAGACAATCTATTTTCTGAGGTGATGACAATATGAAAAGAATACTTATTACAGGTGGTGCAGGTTTTCTCGGATCACATCTATGTGAAAAATTGTTGAATGAAGGTCATGAAGTTTTGTGCGTTGATAATTTTTATACAGGCAGCCGGTCTAACATTGTCAACTATCTCAAAAACCCTTTGTTTGAAATTATCAGACATGATATCTGTTTTCCTCTTTATGTTGAAGTTGATGAGATTTACAATCTCGCATGCCCGGCTTCACCTATTCATTATCAGTTTGATCCGGTTCAGACAACCAAGACATCCGTCAATGGCGCTATCAATATGCTCGGGCTTGCCAAGAGGGTAAAGGCTAAAATTTTTCAGGCATCAACTTCCGAGGTTTACGGAGACCCCCGGATTCATCCTCAGCCGGAATCATACTGGGGTAATGTAAATCCTATTGGTTTCCGCTCATGCTATGATGAAGGGAAACGGTGTGCCGAAACTCTCTTCTTTGATTACAATCGCCAGCATAATCTCAAAATAAAAGTCGCAAGGATATTTAACACCTATGGCCCGAGGATGCATCCGGATGACGGCCGTGTGGTGAGCAACTTCATCATGCAGGCCCTGAAAGGAAAACCCATTACAGTATACGGTAAAGGAAAACAGACACGGAGCTTTTGTTATGTTGATGACCTGATCGACGGGTTTGTAAAACTTATGAACTCACCGGATGATGTTACAGGTCCGGTAAATCTCGGCAACCCGGTGGAATTTACAATTCTTGAACTTGCCCACAAGGTTATTGAATTAACCGGGTCAAAATCCAGGATCATTTTCAAACCCTTGCCGCATGATGACCCTACTCAGCGTCAACCTAAAATCACTCTTGCCAAAAAGGCTCTCAAGTGGAATCCTAAGGTTAGACTTGAGGACGGGCTTAAAAAGACTATTGAATACTTCAGGAAAGTAAGATCCGATCCTTAATCGTTAATCTGTCAAAATTTTGGAAAAGATATCCCTTCACATTGACGGCAAACCCGTTCAGGCTGTAAAAGGAAATTCCATACTGAATGCAGCAAGGCAGAACGGAATTTATATCCCCACCCTTTGTTACCATCCAAAAACCGGACAGGCAGGCAAGTGCAGAATTTGTGTTGTTGAAGTTGAGCATATGCCTGGACTGCAGGTCTCATGTTCTCTTGAGGCAAAAGACGGCATGGTAATACATACGAATACAAAGAGAATTGCCGAGACCAGGAAGATGATTGTTGAACTATACCTCTCAAATGGAAAACACAACTGCATTTCATGCGAGGCAAACGGCGTCTGTGAGCTCCAGGAGGTTGCGTATTATCTCGGAATAGAAAAATCCGGTTTCCCGGTTGTAGAAAAAGATATGCCTGTTGATACATCAAGCCCCATGATAATCAGGGACATGAATAAATGCATCCAGTGCTACAGATGCATTACCGGATGCAATGATATTACGGTTAATGAAGTGCTTGATATGGGTTTCCGGGGAAGTAAAATGACGGTCATCTGTGATACAAACAAACCAATGGGCAAATCCTCCTGTGCAGTATGCGGTGAATGCGTACAGCTCTGCCCGACCGGGGCGCTGATTGAAAAAAAGGCCGTTGGAAAAGCCAGGGCATGGGAAACAGAAAAAAGCAGAACTACCTGTCCGTACTGCGGAGTCGGATGCCAGATAAACCTCCATGTAAAGGAGAATGAGATTATAAAGGTAAGCGGGGTTGAAGATGTGGAGCCGAATTACGGCGCGCTCTGCATCAAGGGCAGATTCGGATATGATTTTGTCCATTCATCGGACCGCCTGAAATCGCCTCTTTTGAGAAAGAACGGAAAACTGGAAGAAGTAAGCTGGGAAGAGGCTTTGGATTTTACCGCAGGGAAACTCCTGGAAATAAAAAAAGCCCACGGCCCTGATGCCATAGTAGGAATCGGGTGCGCAAGGTCTACAAACGAGAGCAACTACGTAATGATGAAATTCATGCGCGCAGTTATCGGCACAAATAATGTTGACCACTGTGCACGAACCTGACATGCCCCCACGGTAGCCGGTCTGGCTTCCACGCTCGGTGCAGGAGCAATGACAAATTCCATCCGTGAAATTGAAAATGTGCCGGTTATCGTTGTGATCGGTTCCAATACATCAGAGTCCCATCCTGTAATTTCCTACTTCATGAAAAGGGCGGTGAAAAAAGGAAGCCGGCTTATAGTAATAGATCCAAGAAAAATAGAGCTCACACGATGGGCGGCGAGACATTTTCAGCACAGGGTCGGCTCTGATATAGCGCTCCTTAATGCAGTTATGCATGAGATCATTAAAAATGAATGGTATGACAGAGAGTTTGTTGATAAATATACTGATGGATTCGATCAATTAAAAGAAACTGTAAGCGGATATTCCCCTGAATATGCCTCCGGGATATGCGGACTCACAACAGATGAGATCAGGGAGCTTGCCAGTATCCTCGGCAAAGCTGAAAAAGTCGCACTCTTCTATACTCTTGGGATTACAGAGCACATCACCGGCACTGATAATGTCAGAACCTGTGCCAACCTGCAGATGCTTCTCGGCAATGTGGGGATCGAAAGCGGGGGTGTGAATCCATTGAGAGGACAGAACAATGTTCAGGGCGCCTGCGATATGGGGGTTTTGCCCGATGTCTACACCGGCTATCAAAAGGCGGCTGATCCTGAAATAATAAAAAAATTTATAGAGGCCTGGGGAGTAAAATCCCTGCCGGATTCAGAGGGCACAAAGATACCCGCCATGTTCGACGGTATCCATTGCGGTGATGTAAAGGCACTCTACCTGGCAGGTGAAAATGTCGTGATGTCTGAACCGAATCAGGCACACACTATCAAGGCACTGGAGAATGTTGATCTGCTTATAGTGCAGGATATTTTCATGAATGAAACCACAGAATACGCAGATGTTGTTTTGCCTGCTGCATGCTATGCTGAAACAGAAGGGACATTTACGAACACTGAAAGACGTATACAGCGAGTAAGAAAGGCCGTGGAGCCACCGGGGATGGCAAAGGACGACTGGTGGATTACGGGTGAGATTGCCGGACGGATGGGCTGCGATATGGGATACGGATCAGCAGAGCAGATATGGGAAGAAATCCGTCAATTAACCCCTTCTGTTTCCGGAATAACCTATGAAAGAATTGAACATGAAGGCATTCAGTGGCCGTGCCCGGACATTGAACATACCGGAACAAAATACCTTTACAAAAATGGATCATTCCCAAAAGGCCGGGCCAGATTTTATCCTGCAGAGTGGAAACCGGCTGCTGAGTGTCCTGATGAAGAATACCCGTTTGTGCTTACTACCGGAAGACGTCTCTGGCAGTACCACACCGGAACACAGACAAGAAGATGCGCGGGATTTGATGAAATACATCCCGAAGAATTAATGGAAATAAATCCGGAAGACGCCGGGAAACTTGATGTTAAAGACAGAGATTATGTAATGGCTGTCTCACGCAGAGGCAAGGTAAAAGTCAGGGTATGGGTAACCGACCGAGTGCCTTCGGGAGTCTGTTTTATGACTTTTCATTTTCATGAGGCCTGCGCAAATGTTATTACCAATAATGCCTTTGACCCTGTTGCAGGCACAGCGGAATATAAGGCATGCGCCATACGTCTGGAGAAGGCATGATTGACAAAGATACAAGAATAACCATTGCGGGGTTTATGAAAAAGTTTCCATGCAGAGACTCTGCCCTTGTGCCGTCCCTTTGTCTGATCCAAAAGGAAAACGGTTATATTTCCGGGAGCGACATGGAGGATCTGTCTGAAATATTAAATCTTCCGGAAGCGCGGATATTCAGTACTGCAAGTTTTTACTCAATGCTGAACTTAAAGCCAGGAGGCAAATATCATATTCAGGTCTGCACAAATGTCTCATGCTCATTAATTGAAAAGGAGACGCTCTTTGATTATATATCAAAAAAACTCGGTATCAGAGAGGGGGAATCAACCCCGGACGGCTTATTCAGCTTAGAGGCTGTAGAATGTCTCGGGGCATGCGGGTATGCACCGGCAATGATGATTAATGCGGATCATTACGAAAATCTGGATTTTAATAAAGCAGATGAGATAATCGACTCAATAAGGGAATATGAAAATCCTGCTGAAAAATAAAGAGATCCCGGATTCGCAATCAATAGAGATATATTCAGGTCGCGGAGGATATGCAGCGCTTAAGAAGGCCCTTTCATTGTCTCCGGAAGAGATCACTTCAATAGTTGAAGAGTCGGGACTCAGGGGAAGAGGAGGCGCGGGATTCCCTGCCGCTGCAAAGTGGAAGTTACTGACAAAATACAGGAAAAAGACAGTCTATCTCATCTGCAATGCAGATGAAGGAGAACCGGGCACGTTCAAGGACAGATATATTATGGAATCTGATCCTCATCTCCTGATCGAGGGGATGACCATTGCCGCCTGTGCAACCGGAGCACATCACGGCTTTATCTATATCCGGGGCGAATACCTGCGGATGGCAAAGGCGCTCGTGAAGGCAATTGAAGAGGCCCAGGCAAAAGGCTTTCTTGGAAATAACATCATGGATTCCGGTTTTTCTTTTTTCATAGATGTATTCAGGGGTGCAGGAGCTTATGTATGCGGTGAAGAGACCGCCCTTATAGAATCGCTCGAAGGCAAAGCCGGTCGTCCGAGATTGAAGCCGCCGTTTCCGGCAGCAGCAGGACTTTACGGCGAATCAACTGTAATCCATAATGTTACAACCCTTTCATTTATTCCTTTTATTATTGAAAACGGCCCTGAGGCATTCAAGGCCATCGGGAAACTTGGAAGGGGAGGCACAAAACTCTTCGGGATCAGCGGGCATGTCAACAACCCCGGACTTTATGAGTATCCAATGGGAACGTCTCTGAAAAAACTAATTTATGAAGCTGCCGGTGGTATAAAAGACGGAAAGCGTCTGAAGGCGGTCATACCGGGGGGGCTTTCCTCTCCAATCCTTAAACATGATGAGATAGATGTTGATATGGATTTCCAGTCCCTTCATTCCGTTGGTACCATGCTTGGCTCAGGGGGTATTATTGTTTTAGATGAAGATACCTCCATTCCCCTTATTGCGCAAAAGACGGCAAAATTCTATGCTCATGAATCCTGCGGCCAATGCGCACCCTGCCGTGAGGGGACAAATATGATTAAATTCTTAATTGAGAGGATAGTCACGGGAAGCGGAACTGAAAAAGATATTGAGCAGATCCTGCGATTATGCCGTTACATAAAAGGCTCTACTATATGTGCATTTGGATATGCCGCTGCCATGCCCATTGAGACAATGGTCAAGAAGTTCAGAAGTGAATTCGAAGCTTTTCTCCGGAATAGCTGATTCTTCAGCAATAATTGAAGACAGTGCGGATCTTTTATCGGATATTGAACAGGCATTAGGGGCCACGTAGAGAACATTTAAAAAAATAATTCATTTAATGGAGGATATATATGATGGTTTCTTTATTTGCGTTTATTTTTGCTTTCACCATTATTGTACTGGTTCATGAATTCGGCCACTTTATTGCTGCGAGAAAGGCAGGAGTAAAAGCGTATGAATTTTCTATCGGCTTCCCTTTCAGCCCGAAAATAATTACACTCTTCCGGCATAAAGAAACAGAGTTTACCCTCCGGCTGCTTCCGCTCGGCGGCTTTGTGAGCTTTTCAAAGGAAGGTGCAGGAGAGTCAGTTGACTTGTTTAATACTTCATATTTCAATCGTGCGCTGATAATGTCGGCAGGGTCTGTGTTTAACATATTATTTGCCTTTTTGATTTTTATATTGGTATTTGTTTTCGGAAAACATTATCCCCTGAGCGAATCCATATCAATGAGCGCTAATACTGTATGGGAAGTATTTGCCGGCACAGCAGGATTTTTCTTTGACCTTTTTTCAGGCAATGGTACTGCTGAAGGATTGGCAGGGCCTTTAGGGATTGCTTCATTAGCGGGCAAGGCAGCGGGCAAAGGTTTTATAAGCCTGCTATACTTTAGCGGTTTTTTAAGTATCAGTCTGGGCATTATTAATCTCCTTCCCCTGCCCGCCCTTGACGGCGGACATTTATTCATGCTTCTCATTGAGGCGTTAAGGCGAAAACCTCTGAGTCTGAAGATTCACCAAACGGTGAGTGTAGTTGGAATACTGCTGTTTATTATCCTCACAGTGTTTGTAACTTACAGAGACATTGCCAGACTTGTAGCCTGATGGGCTGTAATTAACATCATGCTGTGGATCAGGCACAATGTCCTTTTGCTGACATGGAACGTCTAAGGGAGGACTATCTTTGAATGAAAATGTCTGAACAATCAAAAAAAGCTATATTAAAAAATCTTCAAAGCTTAACCAATGTTGGACCCGCTATTGCCAAAAAATTGTATCTTATCGGCATCCGCACGCCAGAGGAAGCAATCAACGCCGACCCTGAAGATCTTTATCGAAGACTGCAAGAAAAACTTGGCTGTCATGTTGATAGATGTGTTCTTTATGTCTTCAGAGGAGCAAAGACAGGCAGACCCTGGCCGGAGTGTTCGGACAAGCCTAAATTATAAAGTTGTTTTTTTCTTTAAAGTAAAACTAACAGGAGGTGCCCTCCCCTCGTCCTTTATTGTCGGCACTTATAAATGCTTTTTTAAAAATATGAATCTTTTTTATTGTGGGATATTTCTTTTCAAGAGACCTGGAGTTCTGCGACTTTACGCACACAAGGAATATTTCCGCTGGTAATTTCCTGAAAAATATCTTTTAAATTGTCTTCAAGTTCTTCACTTAAGAGTACCGAGTTCTCTTTTAAGATGTTGATTCTAAAGAAAACGTCATGACCACGCAGTTGTCATTCCCGCTTGTCGGGAATCCGGGAAAATCAAAGGGTTATAGATTCCGGACAAGCCGGAATGACAGAACTCGGTACTGTCGAGTTCTTCACTTTTTAGTTTTTAATAGTAGGTCTTCATCCTAGAGATTTTACAATGTTTTTTTCTTCAACTCCCAGATATTTACATTGCCTGAAGAATGGAGAGAGGTGGCACTCGTTCATTGTGCACGGAGTTGATACATTAAATTAAAAACATTGCTAAAATTCTGAAATAAACCATTGTCCTTTTATTCTTTCAAAAAATATCACCTCATATGAATATAGAATCCCCTTTTCTTTAGTTATTAATTCGTATTTTGCAAAATTATCCCGAATTTCTATAAGCTTAAAATCAACTGGAGTAGAAACTATTTGTGGCATTTGGTCTTTTAGTGCTTCAAACATTACTGCATAGTCTTTCCTTGTGAAGGGATCTATTAGTTCTAATGCTTTCTCTTTATTGCCTTCCTTTAAATATGTAATCATTAAATTCCATTTGTTTCTAAGTTGCTTATCAAGGTCTCTGTCATTAGCATAAGCTTGATAAATCGAAATAGTCGAAATAGCTATTAATAGAATAATTATCTTTCTCATCATTCTCCTTTTTTGATGTATCGCCGAACTAAGGGTTGCGTGCCCGAAAGGATTTTGAAATGCAAAAAGATGTTTGCAAACATAAAACCATCCAAAACCAAAAAGAGGACTGCTGGCACGCATACCCTTGTTTGGTTAAATATTCATTATTTTTTTATCTTTAATTTTGAATAATCTTTTTGCATCAAAGTGTTCAACCATTTCTTCAATAGTCTTATCAAAGAGCTTAACAGATGCATCCGTCATTAATCAGATTTCTAAACTCAGTCATAATAAAAACTGGAATACTATCATTGACTCTTGGTGTTCTCATGTGTCTCCTTAGTTATCATCTAACGTGCGTATGTGATTTTTCAGATAATACCAGATCAGCATTGTAACTTACAATTTATATTGCTATTTTTTTTTGGGATTTTATTAGTAGAAATCCCAAGACATGCTGGATAACACCATATTTGTAATGTTATCTATCATGTTGGATAATACCATTCATGAATATTCCACCAGACATAAAGACTCGTTTTGATGCGCTTCTGGTAAAAAAGCATCAGGCTGGAATACGGCTTGTGATAATCTTAAAGCTGAAATAAAAGTAAGACATTATTCACCTAAGGACCCCGGTTCATAAATTCGGTAACGTATTTTTTTCTATGCAGCAGCAAGGAAATTCTCCGGTGTATTTTTAAGCTAATGGTATCTACTCCGGTATATTTTCTTTATCCCCTCTTTGCCAAAGAGGGAGACCTGAGCAGTTACCCTTACTGTTTAATTCAAGAGCATTATACGTTGAAAAATTGGATCGGAAAATTTCAGGGGTTTACTCGCAGTAAAGAGATACAATTATTGTTTTCTTACGATGAGGCTCTTGCAAAAGTCTTGTTTTGTCATTCCCGAGTTAGTAATCGGGAATCCAGTTTCTTTAAAAAACAAAGACTTCTGGATACCCGTTTCCACGGGTATGACGGCACAGGTCTTTTTGCAGGGACTTTTGCAAGAGCCTCACGATGTAAAGGAATTTATGAAATTTTTGGCAGACCAACTGTCAGGGTTTAGAAAGGAAAGAATGAGCATAAGCAGGATATTGAACAGGCATTAGGGACCTGTAGAGAACCGGGATAGCAGCTATAAATAATTTGCTCCATAGTGAATTGTCCTGTATTTATGATATTCTTATGAAATCTGTTAAAATTAAATATGTACTTCAAGGTAGTCGGAAAAATAAGGGAAGTAGAAAGAATTGCTGTTAGACATGGAATTAAGAATTTGAAGGAGAGCTTATGAAAAAACATTTTATGGTTTGTGTAAACAATCGTGGATATAAAGCATCATTAGAGACTAAGAAGATATATGAAGTATTAGTGGATAAGGCAGCAGAAAAACATCATCAGATACGAGTTATAGATGAATCCGGGGAAGATTATTTGTATCCTTCAGATTATTTTGCACCTATACGCCTTCCTGCTGAGACAAAAGAGAAATTAGAATTAATTGCAGCCTAAGGGCCCGCCCAAAAATAAAATGCCATTCTCACATCTCATCTTCGGGTCGTCTTCGGCTGCTCCTCAATCACAACATCCTCAAAATAACCGGTTATTCCTGCGGTTTTGCTCTTTAGGGTGGGTATTTCTGTTTGCCGTTTTCCGGTAGTTTATACTTGCCGGGGACAATTTATGAAATTTTTTGCACTCAAAGGGAAAGTGGCTGCTTCAACTCTTGAGCATCTTGCATAGTTATTCTGACTTCTAAAGTTGAGGTGTCTTCTCCTTATTGAGTTTCACTGTGCTGCTTCCACAAACACAGGATTTTCACCAAGGGTTATAGTTACCTGGCCGTTAGTTACTGATTTGGTTTCTGTTTCAAAGAAATCCGGATAGTTATTCTCATCTAAAACCGCTCCTGAAACAGCATTGGGAACAGCATCGGTAATCAAGGCATCACCTGTAAAATCAATATCAAAAGCAATTGTCTTTGTATCGCCTTCTTGATAACCCGCCTCATCAAAATAATCCCACCAGGCAACATAAATGGAATTATTGTCTTTGGTAAATTTATAGATATGAACATTGCCGGATTCCTGTATTGTCCGGATCTTATCCCAATCAGAACCTTCGAGTTTTTCCGTCATCAGTTTGTAACTGTAGTAGCCGAGTTTCTTAATACCCAGGCCCTTATCATCACCAACATCAGGGTCTTCCCCGTCATATAGCAGACCGGTGTGGTCAAAATATCCATTATTCTGTTTAAACCCTTCAATTAATCCAAAGGCGGGGAAGATTTTTTTAACCCCGAAAGACAGAGGATAGATAAAACGCTTTAAATAGTCTTCTGCCTGCTGGGCTTCGGTTTGATATAAACCATTATAGGGGTCTTCCCAGGTTATTGTGCCGCTATGACTGCCCATCTCGGTTATCCATACAGGGATATTCCCAAAACCATATTCATTCAGTTTCGACCTCACAAGGTCACACGCATCCTTACTTTCGTGATAATCCCCGTCAGCAAACCCGTACCAGTGAAAATCGAATATATCAACATACTGACCGTTCAGATCAGATAGAATTTGAGCATACACTGAAAAATTGTCTGCAAAATTATCAGGAAACCCGGTTGCCCCGCCTATGAGAACCTGACAATCTGAACATGCCTCTTTGATAGCCATATATGTTATCTGCTGCAACCCTGCATAACCTGTTTTTGTTAATGCATTCGGTTCATTATCCACCTGCCAGTATTTAATGGGGTTGGGGAAAACACCACCGTTGAAATCTTCTTCACCGATACCGTCACCGTCATAGCGTTCTACCGTGGCTTTGACAAAGGCAGTGTATTTACCCTCATCAACAGGCAAATAACTACCCGGAATTTCATAACCTGCATCATAACTTCGCGGCTGCGTTGCAATATTTGCAAGTATGTTTATCCCTTCAGGAACATTTCCGTAAAGAGTATCATATTCTTCCCAGTGATAAGCAGGGTCATTAATATCCGGTTGCACCTTAAACCAGAAGGTATAAAGACTCGGCCTGTTCCACCTGACACCAATCTTCCGGGCATCTACATAACCATTATCACTGTAACCGAACCTGTTGACTAAAGCAGGATGAAAGCCGAACGGCGAATCCTCGTACTCCAGTGTTGTCAGACTGCCTCCAGTTGAAGTTGTAGTTGCACTCGTATCACCACTCTCACCTCCACTCTGACTTCCACCGCATGCGGTCAATAAAAAGAGAAACAAAACAACGGTCATTCTCATTACATTAAACATATAACTCTTTCTCAATACGATTATGACAGGGGATTCCTTCTGTTGTTTTATATCTCATCGTTCCTCGGGAGGGAACGGGTGATCAGGAAAATCTCGCTCCTGTCTCTCCTTTCTAAACCTCCCAGGCCGTTTCTTCCTTGCCTCTGCAATTATATGCCTGATCTCCCTGTTGAACTCCTGCAGGAAGATGAGGTACTTTGCCTGCTGCCTGACTGTAAGGATCTGCTTCAATTCCGTTCTTTCCTCGTCATTTAAACTCTGAAGCGCCTTGTGGCTCTTCTCAAGCCTTTCAATGAGGTCTCTCAGTTTACTTTCTTTTTCATCTTCCAGTGCTTCTCTGAGATCCATCATATTATCTTTAATATCCCTCTCAATCTCAGCCCTCTTCTTGTCATACTTATTGAGTAACGGGAAAAGCCGGGCAGCGGTCTTTTCATCAAGGTCAAGGGCTTTAGTGAGCTTCCACATCCTCATGGTCTCTATCCTCTTCCTGACCCTCTCCATCTGCTCCTTTGAGGGCGGCCTGTTATGGTCGTCCCTGTCAGGCGATGCCATGCCGTCAGCGCTAAAGCCGAGCGCCAGAAAGAATATCAGCAAAATTTTAATTATGTTTTTTTTCATTTTTAACCTCCTGTTTGTTGTTCTCCCTTTAATACCTCATAGATGCCTTCCAGCTCCCATGAGTTCAGGGAAGCAAATTCCATGAAATAGGAATGTGGACTGAAATCTTCCGTGTAAAATATTTCGGTTGTATTTTCTTTAATAGTTTCTCCAATAGCGGCTGACAAATCCTCTTCGGAAATACCGTTTATATCAATGGCCTGAAAAGCCAGTGGGTCCTCGAACAAAAAGTCAATCCCGTTCGATTTTGTATTTATTATGTAAACGGAAGATATAATAACGATTGCAATTAATAAGGTCGTTGCAAAGACAGGGGCCGGCCTTAATAACGAGCTGAAAGAAAACCTCTTTTCATCCCTCTGAGTAGAAATCGCCCGCATCTTTTGAGGCAGAGTCTTCCAGTAAAGCTCTCCCGGATCAGGCACTTCCACTTTTATAAGCTCTGAAATAAAAGAGACTTCCCCTGCACAACCGGAACACTCTTTTAAATGCGTTTCTATATCTTTCCCTGCCTTTTCCGAAACAAGGCCATTTACATAGTCCGGGAGCATTTCTTTTATCCTGTCATGAGTGTATGTCATATCTTCTCCCCTCTAAAATTTCCTTTAATTTTTTCACACCAAAATGATAATGCGCCTTTACAGCGCCCTCGGAACATCCCATTATTTGTGAAGTTTCACAACAACTTAGCCCCTCATAGGTTCTAAGAATAATGGCGAGTCTCTGCTGTTTCGGAAGTTCATCCAACCTCTTTTTAATAAGATTTTCCCTTTCCCGCTTAATCATTAAAGACAGTGCACCGGACTGATTCCCGATAGCTGATTCATCAAGCTCTATCTCTTTATGCCCGTCTTTTCTCATGTGATTCAGACTTGTATTTACTGCTATCCTGTACAGCCATGTCTTAAAAGAAGCCTTTTTTTTGAACCCCTTAATGCTTTTTATCGCCTGAATGAATGTTTTCTGTGTAATATCCTTTGCCTCTTCCATGTCATTGACCATTCTGCAGGCAAGGGCATAGATCATCTTCTGATATTTCATTACAAGCATCTCGACCGCCTCTTCATTGCCTGCGAGATATTTTTCAATCAGGTTCAGGTCTTCTTTCATTTACTTATTTAGACACAAAAAAAAGAAAAAGGTTTAAAAAAGATTCTAAAAAAATATGCGATATATATCATTTCCAGGGATTTGTCAAAAGAAACCTCGCCGGATGAAATCTTTGCTGAACTCAGGAAGAAATCTTTTCAGTGGATCAGGCACAATGTCTTTTTGCTGCCATGCCCGGAGTGTTCGGACAAGCCGAAATCATAAAGTTTTTTTATTTAATGGCAACCAGCACTTTAAACCATTTAAAGTCAGGTAAAGATTTAACTGTGACCTTTCTGAATTCAGTTCTTTTGCATAATTCTTTCCACTGTTTAAAACCGATACAATATTCACCATCATTTAAAATATGCTTTTTCCCATTATCATACATCCGGCTGAATGCTTCTACTCCACCTTCATTTAAAGCAAGGGCAAACTCTTCTTTTAACCATTCAAGCATTCTCAATAACCGTTTTGGATCTGTTATCCTGCCGGTAGTATCCATATCAATGTCACCTAAAACAAACCTTCCTCCAGGTTTTAAAATATTATGAATCTTTTTTATTGTGGAATATTTATTCTTTAGATGATGCAATGTTACTGTCGAAGCAACTATATCAAATGAATTTTTTTTGAAATTAAGGGACCCTGCGTCTTCAAGTTTATAAACAATCCTGTCAGAAAGAGAAAGCTTGTTTATTTTTTCAATGAATAATGAAAGCATTTCCAATGAACTGTCTATCCCCGTAATGAAACAGTCCGCTTTTTCAAGAAATTTCAAAGACAAAAGACCTGTGCCACAGCCGACATCAAGCACCTTTTGATTTTTTTTAACATTAGATAATTTAACAACAAGGTTGAGTAAATGATGATGCCTTTTAATTTTGCCGAGAGTATCATCGTATTCATTCGCCCACTCTTTAAACCATTCTTTTGTATCTTTTTTTGTGCTTTTCATTTTTATAACCTGGTTAAGAAACTTTTGTTTTTGGATTTTAATACCAGTCATGCTTCCCTCCATGCCTGATAAAGACACTCCCTGAAAAGGTCAGTCTGGTTCGTCACAGCACTGCTTTGTTGTGAGGGCGTCTTGAACCAATGTGGTATAGTTTTTCACTGAATATCCCCACATGAGACGGTTGTATAATGGGTTGCATATCACTATGTCGTAGAAACGAGCCATCTTATCAAAGAAGTTCGGGTTTTCACCATTGTGGAAAATTGAATATATATGCGGTTCTATAAATCTAAGATTTACATCTTTTGCGAGCACTTCAAACAATCTATGTTCATTAATTGTTGACACTGATATGTCCTTTCTTCACAGATTGAACGAAACCGCTGTGCTTGAATGTGATAATATAACTCTTTCTATGGGGATTGTAAATTAGTTTTTTCCCGATGCACCCAACATCAAATCAATTCGGAACTTTTTCAAAGACTACGGAGGCCTTAAAAGTGTTATATAATATTTATGGGGCTCTTGCAAAAGTCCCTGCAAAATAACTTGTGCCGTCATACCCGTGAAAACGGGTATCCAGAAGTCTTTGTTTTTTAAATAAACCGGATTCCCGATTACTACCTCGGGAATGACAAAACAAGACTTTTGCAAGAGCCTCATATATTAGAATTTATGATGAATTACAAATCAAACATAAAATACGCTTTGACGGCAATTACAGTGACCATGTTTCTATCTGTTATTTCAGCCTTTGTCTCTGCGCAATCTGCAAAAGCTCCCCAGGCCATGCCTCCGAAATCCGGCATGCCCGGGCCCGGTGAATATTGGCCGTCATCTTTATGCCAGGGCTGCCATGATAAAATCTTTTATCAACACTTGGAGTCCATGCATGCAAACTCCTTTGAGAATCCTGTTTTCCAGGCTGCGTACTTCAAAAAACTACTGCCCGATCTTGCCAAAGACGGCCTTGCTGAAGAGGCAAAGGCCTGTATAGCCTGCCATGCCCCTGTTACTTACGCAAAAAAACAGAGATACATAGTCTCAAAAGAAGAGGTTGATCCGGACATGTCCGGAGTTATCTGCGATTTTTGCCACACTATCAGCGGATATAAAGGAAAAAGTCCGGGAAACGCAAATTACATCTCGACGCCGGGCTACCGGAAATTAGGGCCTTTCAAACATGAGACAAATTGGCACCATGTATACTCCGAACTTCAAACAAAAAGTGAATTTTGTGCTATATGCCACAACCGCACCAACCATCACGGTCTTGAAATAATTTCAACATTTACAGAATGGAGAAACAGTAGCTACGCTAAAGAGGGTATTCAGTGCCAGGACTGCCATATGAACATTCTGGGATTTCTGGCTGGAGGACTGCCTATATATGAATCAGGCAAAGCAGCACAGATGAGGCCGGGCTATGCACCATACAGGGCAAAACTTTACACTCACAGGTTTCCTGGGGCACACTCTGAATCAGAGGTTACCGGGGCATTAACATTGACCATGGAAATCGATAAGACTACTGCATCGCCCGGTGATGAGATAATGATAGATGTCTTTGTTGATAACTCAAGGACAGGGCATAAAATGCCCTCAGGCAGCGCAGAACTCAGGCTATTGTTTCTTGATCTCAATGCCTCTGTTGGAGATAATGTTATCTCTATTCCAGCCGGCTCCGATATGAAAACAGATATGTATGATGTAAGCGGCAAAGGAAAATTTGATGATCAAATTTTAGCAAAGGGCATCCTGAAAGGTAGCCGTATATATCGGGCTGTTTGTCTGGACAAAAACGGGGAGCAGACTCTTTTCTCCTACGATGCGTTTAAAATCATATTTGATAACCGGCTGAATGCCTCGGAAATTAGAAAAGAAACTTATCGCTTTAAAGTCCCGGAAAATGCAAAAGGCAGCCTGGAGTTAACCGCCGGCTTGTATTATCTTCGTTATCCGGGCTCATTTGCAAAGCAGTTGGGTCTACCGGAAGCAAAGGTCAGTGAGATCGCTTCTACCCGGAAAATATTGAGTCTTAAATAAAGCCTGTGTATAAACATAACAATTGAGCCGTCATTCCCGCATTCTGTTGAGCGGGAATCCAGTCTTTTCAGTGAGTTCTGGATGCCCGATTACAGACTTCGGGCATGACGAAAATAAAAAACAGCAGTTTATACACAGACTCTATTTAAAACATTCTTCAAATACTGAATTTAAACTTCCTCAATCTCAACGCATTTGTCACCACTGTAACCGAAGACATCCCCATTGCCGCCGCTGCAAACATCGGATTCAGGAGTATTCCGAAGAAGGGGAAGAGAATACCTGCTGCAACAGGAATTAATACTGTATTGTAAGCAAAGGCCCAGAAAAGATTTTGCTTGATGTTTCTGATCGTTGCCTTTGAAAGGGCTATTGATGCAACAACCCCCTTCAGGTCACCGCCTATTAAAGTAATATCGGATGCCTCCATTGCAACGTCGGCGCCTGTTCCAATTGCTATGCCCACATCCGCCTGCGCAAGCGCGGGCGCGTCATTGATGCCGTCGCCAACCATGCCGACAACCTTGTTTTCCGATTGGAGCTTCTTAACTTCTTTTGCCTTGTCCGGGGGCAATACCCCTGCCAAAACCCTGTCTATCCCGACCTGCTTTGCAATAGCCATAGCAGTCCTTTTGTTGTCACCCGTGATCATTACAGTTTCAACGCCGAGTTTACGAAGCGCCTTTATCGCTGCAACAGAATTATCTTTTAATGTATCGGCAACAGCTACTATCCCGATCGCAATTCCGTCCACTGCAATATACACAGGTGTTTTCCCTTCACCGGAAAGTTCTTCAGACTTACTTTTGAGATCATCAATATTTATTTTTTCATCTTCAATAAAATCCGCATTCCCGAGAAGTACATTTTTACTATCAACTTTTGCTTTAATCCCGTGACCTGGAACAGCCTGGAAAACAGACGGGTCTTTCAGATCGATATTTTTTTCTTTTGCTTTATTTACTATAGCCTCTCCAAGAGGATGCTCGGAACCCTTTTCAGCAGAGGCCGCGTAAAATAATATTTCCCGACTCCTGACTCCTGACTTTTGACTCACAATTACGTCCGTAACCACCGGCTCCCCCTTTGTCAATGTGCCGGTCTTATCAAAGACAATAGTATTTATTTTATGCGCTGTTTCAAGCGCCTCTGCGCCACGTATCAATATGCCGTTTTCAGCGCCTTTACCCGTTCCTACCATTATCGATGTTGGTGTAGCAAGGCCAAGTGCGCACGGACAGGCTATGATCATAACAGCTATAAAATTTAATAGCGCATAGGTTAATGCCGGCTCAGGCCCAAAGAAAAACCATATTATAAAAGTTATTGAAGCAATGCCGATTACTGCCGGAACAAAAATCGACGCTATTTTATCCGCAAGCCTGGCTATCGGCGGCCTGGAACCCTGCGCCTCCTGAACCATGCTGATAATTTGAGACAGCATGGTGTCCCTGCCGACCTTGGTTGCCTCAAATTTAAATGAGCCTGTTTTATTTATAGTAGCCCCGATTACCTCATCACCGGCTTTTTTTTCAACAGGTATGGATTCACCTGAAATCATGGACTCATCAACTGATGAATATCCCTCTCTTATGATTCCGTCTACCGGAATCTTCTCACCCGGCCTGACAATAATAATATCCCCTGTTTCTACTTCTTCTATCGGTATATCCTGTTCCCGGCCGTCTCTGACAACTCTCGCTGTTCTGGGCTGAAGGCCCATAAGTTTTTTTATTGCCTCGGAAGTCTTGCCTTTTGCCCGCGCCTCAAACAGCCTTCCGAGCAGGATAAGCACAATAATCGTTGCAGCCGTATCAAAATACACGTGAGCTGCATAACCCTCTATCTCAAACACAGAGGGGAAAAAAGTCGCTGTCACGCTGTAAACATACGCAGCCGATGTTCCCACGGCTATCAGGGTATTCATATTTGTAGTTCTGTGGCGTGCAGCGGCTATAGCGCCTGTATAGAACTGCCGGCCCACCCAGAACTGGACAGGCGTCTGGATTATAAATTGAAGCAGAAAGCCTGTTTGTTGAGGTATGTCTACAATTGCGGACAGCCCTGCTCTTTCCCAGAATACAAGAAGGAATATCGGGAGAGTAAGTGCGGCTCCGGCGATGACCCTGGTTTTTAGTTTCTTATACTCCTTCTCCCTCTCTCTTTTTTCTTTCTCAACTATGTCCTCCCCCTCTTCAATCTCCACGATGTCATAACCTGTATCCCTGATGGCCTTTTTAAAATCCCTCATCCCAACCTGTGCAGTTGAGTATTCAACAGTTGCTTTTTCCGTTGCCGGATTTACTCTGGCTGAAAAAACGCCGTTTAATGAGAGGAGAGAATCCTGTACTTTTTTTACACATGAAGCGCAAGACATACCTTTTATCGGAATGGTAACCCTTGAGGCTGAAACTCCATATCCCTGGTCCTTGATCGTGCTTATAAAATCATCAACCGAAGCTTGCGATGGATTGTAAAACACTGTTGCCCTTTCAGCAGCAAAATTTACCGCAGCGCTTTCTACTCCATTAAGTCTTGAAAGCACATTCTGAATTCTGGATGCGCACGACGCACAGGTCATGCCGGTTATGGGGATGTCTATCCTTTTGGACCCGGTTGATCTTTCATCCGGCTGTATAACCTCTTCTTTTGACAGTTCCGGCAGGGGACATGCTTCTCCTGCCCCGTCTTTTACAAATCTATCAGGGTCTTTATCGAAATCTTCCTTGCAGGGTTTTGCGCAAAAATAATAAATCCTGCCTTTATATTCAGACATCCCTGCGGCGCTTTTCTCTTCAATCTCCATACCGCAAACCGGATCTTTAACCATGATGCTCCTTCCTTTAAAGCCTTTCTATCCCTCTGTATTCGTCCGGGGGAAAAGATGATTTGTTCTCTCCATAAAAATTATATCATCAAACCCGTTAAAAATAGGTATTACAAATTTTTCTTTCATATTTTCTTCACAATTTAGTTGTAAATTTTGGATTAAGAAAACAATCGGTTATTGAATCAATCATGGAGGGATGAAATGTCTGAAATCACATTGAAAATAGACGGCATGAGCTGCGGGCATTGTGTAATGAGTGTCAAAAAGGCCATTGAGGGCGTTGAAGGAGTAAGCGCCTCGGAAGTTGCGGTAGGTACTGCAAAGGTTGTTTATGACGAGTCAAAGACAGATACGGATACAATTACAGATGCCGTCAGGAACGCCGGTTACAGGATAGCCGGATAACCTCTGAACCTGCTTCAATAGCAAATATTCAGATACCCAGCAGTTGTTCAATTTTCTGCCGGTCAAAGCCGACCACTACCTGGTCCTCAATTACGGTAACCGGTGTAGTCATAACTCCCATATTCTTTAAGTCAATTACGGCTTCCGCATCTTTTGAGACATCACGTTCAGTGAATTCAACCTTTTTTTGTGAAAGATACTCTTTCACTTTTTCGCAGAAAATTCAGCCCGGCTGGCTGTAGACAACTATGTTTTTATCACTCATGAGCCGCCTCCTTTTAATTACTTAATACCATAGAATATGCATGTACGCAAGTGCGCACTGAAAAACGATGTTGCGGCAAGATTCAGGGGCAATTTATGAATTGCCCCTGCCCGTCCGGTTGACCACGCACTTGAACTCCGGGGGGTATCTGGTGTAATTTAGTACCAGTGTAACAACCTGGAATTTCCTCAACAGGAATCAGTTATGTTAAATGATAATATAATCGACGTTAATCAAAAAAACCTGTTTAATGCCCTTGAATCTTTTCAGGCCAATTCAATTTATTCCATGGCCCCAAAGGAGTATGTGCTTCGAGGGTTTGATTATTATAAAACCAAGAGCCTGCTGGACTTCAAATGGAATGATGATCTCTCTACGCTCACTGCCATAGTACGCGGTGGCAGGCATTATACGGTTGATATTTCTCAGACCGGCAATTATCTTTCGCTATTCTGCAACTGCCCTGCATGGACGCCGTACACTCAATGCAGGCATGTTATCTGCACGCTCATCACGATAAAAAACATCTTGCAGCCTGCCTCTTTCAGATATCCGTCACAGGATCTTGAGTACAGAAATTCCATATCCGCGCGTTTCTTCAACACGGTTGCCGCAGCACCGATACCGGATAAATCAGCCGAGTCCGCCGGATATTCCATCACTCTCGAACTGAATTCTTCAGGTCCCGAAGTATATGTTATGAACCATAACAGGAGAGTACGTCCTTATGCAAAAGGCACCCCCATGGAGCTTGAATCATTAGTATCAGCGCCCTCTTATTCACTTTACTACTTTAAAAGATACCTCCGCGAATACGGCAATAAACATCCGGTTATCCTTAAAACCGGCGGCAGGGAGAAAGCACTTGAATTTGATGAATCTCTGTCTTACTCATGCAAAACAGAAATAGATACAAAGAAAAATCATGTAATAGTGCAAAAACTCTGCATTGACAAAGGCAGGGAGATCGGCAATTTTTTTATTGAAAATGATTTTATTATTGCTCTTGACGCGGGAAAGACAGGATATTTAAAAAACACCATTGGCTGGAGGCTTTGGAATAACTTACTGGACTTCACCGGTTATGACGATGATTTCACTATGAAAGCGCCAAAGGAATCATTCAGGATAGCGGCACGGAGGTTTAAAAAAATCCAGATCATCTTTCCTTCACCGCCTGCGGATAAAGTGATACCTGATGACCTGATCATGAGAACGCAGGGCAGTGAATGCAAAATAACGGAAGCCACACATACGTACCGGGCAACCGTCACTCCGGCAAAACAAAAAGGTGATTTTTTTATAATAAAGGCCGAATGCAGCCTCAACGGTTTAATACAGTCCCCTTCATTTAATCTCTTCGATTTCTTCAGGTCAATAGATTACAGACTCAGCAGCTTCTTAAGGGCTAATAAACGGAGGGCATTCCTGTACAGGGCATTCTTTGAGATGATCTCAGCCAATACAAAAACAGGCGCGATCAGGACAATTAAGGATGTTCTGTCGCAAGGAGACTTTAAACGCGCCCCGATAAAACGTGAGGCCCGCAGATTCCTCAATGATTACCTCGGGGTCTTTCTGGCTAATGAAAAACAATTGCAGTTACATGACGGAAACTGGATTGTATCTCCTGTTGATAAAGAAAAAGAGGCCATGCTTTACAAAATCCCCTATGAGATTTTCGGCTGGCAGATATTTAAAGGCATTTCCGAACACGATGAAATGCAGGTACCGTCTCAAGTCCTGTATGAAAAACTGCCGCTGCTTTATGAAAAATTCAGGGAGCACAATATTGAGTTATTCTTCAATAGCCGGCGAGTGCTCGAATCAAAGTGGGACTTTGCCTTTGATGCAAACAGGAGAACAGGGATAGACTGGTTTGAGATCAAACCCCAGATCAGGTGCGACGGCAAACTCGTTGACGAAGCAGAATGGATGGAGATGCTCAGGAAAAAAACAGTAGCGGACAGGGACGGCGCCATACGGATAATGGACACCAATGCACAGAGAATATTCAATATTATCTCAACGATATACCAAAACGGAAACCTGTCAAAGAGCAGCGCAAGGGAAAAAGAGATAGTACGGGTCCCGAGGCTTCAGATTCTGGACTGGGTAGAGCTCAGGCGCAGCGGGGTTAAGGTCAAGCTCCCTCCCGAAGATGAAGAGATAATGGAACGCCTGGGCCGCTTTGAAAAAATCAATGCACGCCCCCTGCCCTCAAAACTGAAAGCAAAGCTCAGGCCGTATCAGAAAGAGGGCTACTACTGGCTTTCATTTCTCTACGAGAACAGGTTCGGCTCATGCCTCGCTGATGACATGGGATTAGGAAAAACTATCCAGGCAATTACCCTGCTCGGCGGGATAAAGGAAGGTCTGGTTAAATTTCCCGTCAAAGAAAAATCATCTGCACACCTTATAGTAGTCCCGCCGAGTCTCCTCTTTAACTGGGAAAACGAGATAAACAGATTCTATCCGCGGCTGAAGATATATCTCTATACAGGCAAAGAACGGGACACCTCATTTGAAGGATATGATATCGTGCTTACAACATACGGCCTTGTGCGCAGGGACATTGAAAAGCTCAAAAATATCCGCTTTGATGTAATCATATTTGACGAGGCCCAGGCAATAAAAAACATATACGCTGATACAACAGGGGCCGTGAGGCAGCTCAGCGCCAATTTCAATATGGCAGTGACAGGCACGCCGCTTGAAAACCACGTCGGGGAATACTACTCGATCATTGACCTTGTCCTTCCCGGACTGTTAGGTGAATACGAGAAATTCAAACCCCTGATAAAACAGGATGCCTCACCTGCCCTGGACATGATAATTAACAGGACAAGACCGTTTGTCCTTCGAAGGACCAAGGAGAAGATATTAAAAGAGCTGCCCCCGAAGATAGAGAACGATATCTACCTTGAACTGACTGAAAAGCAGAAGGCCCTTTACAAAAAGACCGTGGAGCAGGTCAAATCAAAAATCGACGATGCTTACAAAAGCAAGACAGCGGCACAGGCAAAGATTATTGCCCTTACGGCGATTTTAAAACTCAGGCAGTTATGCGTCTCCCCGGCCCTGATATCCGGAGACATAAAAGAAGCCTCGCCCAAGATTGATTTCCTTATTGCCCAGCTTAAAGAACTTCAGGACGAAGACCACAGCTCACTTGTATTTTCACAGTTCACATCATTTCTGGATATACTCGAAAAAGACCTTGGAAAAAACAGGATGGATTTCATCAGGTTAGACGGCTCTACACCTGTGGGCAAGAGAAAAAAGCTCATCGAAAAATTCCAGTCTGAAAAAGGCCCTGCCGTATTCCTCCTGAGCCTCAAGGCAGGCGGACAGGGACTGAACCTCACAAAGGCATCCTATGTCTTTCACCTTGACCCGTGGTGGAACCCTGCAGTAGAAAACCAGGCATCCGACAGGGCGCACCGGATAGGCCAGAAAAACAAGGTAACGGTCACGAGGATACTCACACATCACACAATAGAAGAGAAGATGATGAAGCTGAAGAAAAAGAAGCTCGCCCTTTACAAAGCTGTTATGGACGATACAAAAGGAAGCAAAAAAAACCTCTCAATTTCCAAATCCGATTTCAATTTTCTTTTGAGTTAACCTTTAACATTAACAGCTACTGATAGCAATCAGTCTTTCATTCCCGGAGAGCGGGCTGAAGCCGGGACTGTTGAGCGGGATTATTACTACTGTTTTGATGCCTTGGATGATGGCTGCAGGCAAATGATTTGCTTTAAGTTATTAAAGGGTCTTTTACCCCTGCTTCCTTAAATCCTTTGGCCCTTAACCGGCAACTGTCGCATCGCATGCACGGCTTATATTGTCCTGATTCTTTGTTCTGTTCTGTAACAGGGTCGTAACAACTCCAGGTCAGGGAATAGTCAACACCAAGTTCAGTCCCTTTTTTGATTATTTCAGCTTTGGTGAGTTTTATTAACGGAACCTGTATTTTGAACTTAACCTTTCCTTCAACAGATGCTTTTGTGGCCAGGTTTGCCATATCTTCAAAAGCCTTGATAAATTCAGGCCTGCAATCAGGATAGCCGCTGTAATCAACGGCATTTGCCCCGATAAAAATATCTTCAGCTTCAAGTGTTTCCGCCCATGCCAGGGCAAAGGAGAGGAAGATAGTATTTCTGGCCGGAACATATGTAACGGGGATGCTATCCGACACGGGGATAACATGTTCATTTCTCCGTCTCTCCGTTTCTCCGCTTCCCCGTTTCATGGATTTAGGCACTTCCATATCAGAAGTAAGCGCAGAACCGCCTATGTCCCTGAGATCGAAATTGACAACACGATATTTTTTTACATTGAATTTTTCTGCGATCCTGCGGGCTGATTCAAGTTCTATCTTATGCCTCTGTCCATAGGCAAAACTCAGGGCATATATTTCACGGCCTTCAGCTTTGGCTATAGCCAACGTAGTTGTGGAATCAACACCGCCGCTCAAAAGAACTACTGCAAGTTTCATATCTTTAAATGACATTCGTAATTCCTAATTCCTAATTCCTAATTCCTAATTATTCTTCCCAATCCCTGACTCCGTCCCTGCAATGATGTTCCTGATATTGGCCCTGTGTTTAAAGATTATCAGAACGGCAAGCAATATACCAAATGTAATTTTAATAGCTGAAGATTTAAACAATGCCAACATAAACGGCATTGCAGCAACCGCAATTATTGCCGCCAATGAGGAATACCTGAAAATGAATGCAACAGAAAGCCAGACAAGAAGCATTATGCCTGCAACCAAAGGACTGTAAACCAATAACACACCAAAGCCTGTAGCTACCCCTTTTCCTCCCTTAAATGAAAGGAATACTGAAAACATGTGCCCCAGTACAGCAGCCAGTCCCGCAATTCCCATCCAGAGGTCTTCAACTGTGACGGCAAATTCCGGGGGTTGATCGCCGAGGTTCAGATTCATTATTATGACCCTGCAAAGCATGACCGATAAGGCCCCCTTTAGTAAATCACCGGCCAGGGTCATGAGGGCCGGCGCTTTTCCAGCTGCTCTCAAAACATTCGTAGCCCCGATATTTTTACTGCCTGTGCTTCTTATGTCTATTCCCCTGCTTCGGGTAAAAAGTATCCCAAAAGGAACAGAGCCCAATAAAAAGGCAGCAGGGATTATCAGATATAAGAAGTAGTTAAATGAAAGGGCGGCGCTTATCATACACGTTTCCAGAATAAAATGAAATACTGAATCCCCGATACAATACCGAGGATCATGGCTATCCAGAGCAGTGTAATTCCAATGGCGTATAAATCGGCAAACATGAATGACTTATCCACAAAGAGAACAAGTATGGACGAAATTTGTGCGGTTACTTTCAGCTTGCCGCCCATTTCAGCAGGGATTATAATATCCATGGTAAGGGCGACAACCCTCAGTCCTGTTACAATAAACTCCCTCGCTATGATAATAATGGCTATCCATGCCTGAACAATCTCCATATCAACAAGCACGATAAGAGCGGCTATTACCAGCAGCTTATCGGCTATGGGATCAAGGAGGATTCCTAACTTTGTGACCTGTTTTGATTTTCTTGCAATATATCCGTCAAGAAGGTCGGTTAAGGCTGCAACCGCAAAGAGCACTGCTCCAAGCAATGGATGGTCCGGGGCAACTAAAATAAACGGCAGGATTATTACGATTCTGCTAAATGTAATAACTGTAGGTATGTTAATCATATGTTAATCAAGGGATTCCCCTGAAACCTTTTCCCAGAGTCCTGATGATCTCAGGATCAAATCCACAAACTCCCTTACGGCCCCCCTGCCCCCTCCCCTTTTTGTGACAAGGTCAGCCCAGTTTTTTGCATATTCCTCGGCGTCGGCAGGAGCGGCAGTGAGCCCCGCCCTTTTAAAAAGCTCCCGGTCTACTATATCATCGCCCATAAAAGCCACATTATCATCTTTGCATTCATATTTTTCAAGAAGCTTTTCATAGACCAGCGATTTTTTAAAAACCTTCTGATAAACCTCTTTAATCCCGAGTTCTTTTGCTCTTAATTTAAGAACATTTGATTTTCTTCCGGTAATAATCCCGACTGTTATACCTGCTTTCTGAATCATTTTTATACCATGTCCGTCTCTTACATGAAATCTTTTCAATTCATTGCCTTCATTATCAAGGATAATGCTTCCGTCAGTCATAACGCCGTCAACGTCAAGAATAAGCAGTTTTATTTTCCCGGCCTTTTCTTTAATCCTTTTATTGGTCATAGCAAGTTCCTGATTCGTAATTCCTAATTCGTAATTCGTAATTCATCAAACAATCCCCGACTTCAGCAGGTCATGTAAATGAATTACTCCTTCTATATTATCCTTTTCATCGGCAACAATGAGAACCGTTATCGAGTGCTTCTCCATCAATGACACAGCCTTTGCCGCAAGCATGTTTTTTCTAATAGTTTTCGGACGGTGGGTCATAACATCCCCTGCCTTGAGAGAAAAGAAAGCCGAACCCCGTTTTTCTATCTCCCTCCTGAGATCACCGTCTGTTATAACACCCAGTAATTTATTATTATCATCCACTACTGATGTTATACCCAGTCTCTTGGAGGAAATCTCTATTATGGCTTTCTTCATAAGCGTCCCTGAATGCACTGACGGAATTGCCTCACCTGTATGCATAAGGTCCTCAACAGTCAGAAGCAGTTTTCGGCCAAGGTTTCCACCGGGGTGGAAAAATGCAAAATCATCCTCTGTGAAGCCTTTTTTGTTCAGAAGTGTAATGGCCAGGGCATCCCCCATTGCAAGGGCAGCGGTTGTAGATGCCGTGGGCGCAAGTCCCATGGGGCAAGCCTCTTCCTTAACCGAGACATCAAGGGAAACATCCGATATCTTTGTAAGCACTGATTGAGAATTCCCTGTCATGGCAATAATCCTGATATCCAGTCTCTTGAGGGTCGGAAGTATTCTTATAATCTCTTCTGTTTCACCGCTGTTTGATATCGCAAGCACAACATCACCTTTTGAGACCATGCCGACATCACCGTGGCTGCCTTCAGCAGGATTCAGGAATAAGGCCGGGCTCCCTGTAGATGCAAGGGTTGCAGCTATTTTTTTACCGACAAGACCGGATTTACCCATGCCCGTAACCACGATCTTGCCTGTGCACAAAGACATGATATCAACAGCTTCTGCAAATGCTTCGTCAATACGGTTAATAAGTGCATTTACCGCCTCTGCTTCTATCCTTAATATATTTTTAGCCTGATCAATAAGCTCCTTCATCTTTGTCCGGTTTACCCCTGCCATCCCTTAATTAATTGATGCAGTTCCATCAGCCGTGCTGCCAGGACGGAAAATCTTTCGAGCGGCAGCATATTCGGGCCGTCGCACGGGGCTTTATCAGGGTACTCATGTACTTCCATAAAAACAGCATCACACCCTGCAGATACAGCAGCCCTTGCAAGAGTCTCTATGAACTCTCTCTGCCCTCCGGAACTGGTTCCCTCTCCCCCGGGCAGCTGAACACTGTGAGTGGCGTCATAAATCACAGGAAAACCAAAGCCCTGCATAATGGGAATTGAACGCATATCCACAACAAGATTATTATATCCAAACGTCACTCCTCTTTCAGTCAGGATTAAATCCTTATTCCCGGTTGAAAGCACTTTATCGATGATGTTCCGGGCATCTGCAGGGGCCATGAACTGGCCTTTCTTGACATTAACAGGTTTCCCTGTCCCGGCTGCTGCAATAATTAAATCCGTCTGCCTGCATAAGAATGCGGGAATCTGCAAGATATCGAGTATCCGGGCTGCTTCGTCAACTTCCTCAATTGAGTGGACGTCGGATATGACCGGAAGCCCTGTTTCATTTTTGACCTTATGCAGAATATCCAAGCCTTTTTTAATGCCCGGGCCTCTGAAGGAATTAACAGATGACCTGTTGGCCTTATCATAGGAGCTTTTGAATATTAGAGGAATGCCTTTGCTGTCAGAGTACTCTTTAAGTTTCCCGGCATTTTTCAGAGTCGAATCTTCATCTTCAATAACGCACGGGCCGGCAATAAAGGCAAGGGGGTTTCTGCCGCCGATTAAGATATTTCCGACTTTTACTTCTCTTGTCGCCATTTCAATAATTTATGTACAATATTCGATTTATCGTTTAATCTTGATAAGTTAACTATGCAATATTAATGCACTCTCTTATGGTGAGGAAATATGGTTTGGCCCTATTTCTTCGGACAGTGAATTGCAGCATCATGTACATCTTCAGCAGCTTCCATAATGCCCTCTGCAAGTGTAGGATGTGCATGAATAGTGTTGGCTATATCTTTCACAGTAAGCCCCTTTCCCATGGCAACTGCAATTTCATGTATCAAATCCGAGGCATGAGGCCCTATTATGTGAGCGCCGAGTATTTTATCGGTTTCTTCCTCTGAAATGATCTTGAAAAGTCCGGCTATCTCACCCATTGCATGGGCCTTTCCGAGCGACCTGAACTGGAACCTTCCGACTTTATACTTAATCCCTTTCTCAGCAGCCTGTTTTTCCCTCAGGCCTACGGAGCCGACTTCAGGGCTTGTAAAAATCGCTGCGGGTATCACATTATAATTAACTTCAGAGGTTCCGCCCATTGCATTTTCTACTGCAACGATCCCCTCTTTTGAGGCCAGGTGCGCAAGCATAATACCGCCGATAACGTCTCCTATAGCATAAATCCCTTCAATATTTGTCTGCATCCTGCTGTCTACAATGATCTCGCCCCTCTGCCCTGTTTTAACACCTGCGGCTTCAAGCCCAATGCCTTCAGTGTTTACCGCCCTTCCGATGGAAACAAGGACTTTCTCAGCCTCAATGGTCTTGCCGTTTGAGAGTTGAACGGAAACACCGTCTCCTTTGACATCGACTTTCTCAACACCAATGCCGGCCAGGAGTTTGATTTTATTTTTCTTCAATTCCCTTTCAAGAATCAGGGATATCTCCTCATCCTCGGTTGATATTGCATGAGGCATCATTTCAACCATTGTCACTTCAGCTCCAAACTCTTTATATATGAAGGCAAACTCACATCCGATAACTCCTGCACCTACAATAAGGAGGCTTTGAGGGATTGAATCCGGACTTATAGCATTATCACTGGAGAGAATTTTTTCACCGTCAAAGGGGAAAACAGGTATCTGTGCAGGCCTGGAACCGGTAGCAATTATAATCCTGTCGGTTTCAACTTCTTCAGTCGATCCGTCTTTAAGGGTAACATTTACCTTCCCGGGATCCGCAATTACGCCCCTTCCTTCCACAAGCCCGACACCCCACGATTTAAAGAGCCCCCGTATACCCTTGACCTGAACGCCGACTACCCTGTCCTTTCTCTCAACTATCTTCCGGATATTGGGAGAAACCGTGCCTTCAAGCTCCAGCCCGTAACTTTTCGCATTCCTTGCCTTATGGAGGACTTCCGCTGATGCTATCAATGTCTTGGTCGGTATACATCCCCGGTTAAGGCAGGTGCCGCCGACTTCACTTTCTTCAATGACCGTGACTTCAGCTCCAAGCTGGGCAGCCTTGATTGCTGCAACATAACCACCCGGCCCCGCTCCCAGAACTGTAATTTTCATTATTTAAGTTTCACCTCTTCTTCAAGATATTTTTCATAATCAGCGGCATCCATCAGATTATCAAGCTCTGAATCATCTTCCATTTCAATAACAGCGATCCAGCCTTTTTCGTAAGGGTCTTCGTTGATTATTTCCGGGGAGTCCGACAATTCTTCATTAAATTCAACGACCGTTCCGCTCACAGGGCTTATTACCGGTGAGGTAGCCTTTGTAGATTCTATCTGGGTAAGCTCTGTTCCGGCCTCAATAGATGATTCCAGCTCGGGTGTATCAACATATACGATATCACCAAGTGTCTCCTGTGCATAAAATGAAATCCCGACAGTTGCCTTATTTCCTGCAACTTTTACCCAGGCATGTTCTTTATGATATTTGAGATTATCAGGATACATGTTTCCCTCCTTGGTTTAGGTTACTTGGTTTAGTTCCCAACAGGATTTATCAGGTGAGTGAAATTCTAATCATAGAAAAAGATTTTGTCAAGAAACGAAACTAATTATCAATAAATTTATCAAGAAGTTTTCTTGAGCCGCTGCTCGTCCACTCTCTGAAGCCCATAAACTTCTGCTCAATAATCCCTTCACGATTTATGAGAAAAGATGTCGGGAGCCCCCTTACATTGTAGGATGACGCCACACTGCCGTTACTATCGAAAAGAACCGTAAAGTCAGCCGGCACATCTTCTAAAAATCTTTTAACCAGCCCGGCAGACCTGTCTGTTGAAACCGATAATATAATCAGCCCCTTTTCCCTGTAGTCTTTATAAATAGAATTAAGATGCGCCCTTTCTTTTCTGCAATACGGACACCACGTTGCCCAGAAATTCAGGAGTACGGGTTTGCCTTTAAATGATGAAAGGGTAAACTTTTTACCTGATAAATCCTTTAAAGTGAAATCAGTTGCCTCAGCTCCTGTTCTACTATTCGACAGCAAGGGATTAAATGCTTCAGCATTGCCGCCGGTCATATGGGATACAAAAAGAAAAGCACCCGCTAAAAACACTAATGTATATATTAAACTCTCTCTTTTCATATATTTTTTCACTCCTCCTGTTCGCAATATAGCAATTCAATGATAGTAATAGAAATCTCAATTTATATCAAGGGTTTAAAATTTCCGGGGGCGATTCACGATAAACGGAGAAAGGTTTTAATTGCAAGGCAGAGAAAGTAAATATTGATTTGTTTCTTTCCTGCGGTTTACTAAAAACCATCTTTTTTATAAAATAGACGGGTTATGCAGACATTAAAAGATAAAGTCGCATTAGTGACCGGTAGTTCAAGAGGCATAGGCAAGGCAATAGCAAGGAAATTTGCTATGGAAGGGTCGGATATTATTGTCAACTACCGGAAAGCAGGCGGCTCATCTCAGACCCAGGCAGAAGAATTATGCAAAGAGATAGAAAAAATGGGGTGCCGTACCAGGATGGTTCAGGCCGACATTGCACTGAAAAATTCAGTAAAAAACCTGTTTAATGAGATAAGGGAAAATTTCGGAAGACTGGATTATCTCATCCTGAATGCTGCGAAGGCTCCTTTTAAACCCATTGAAAAACTTTTCGAAAGAGAACTGAGACAGCTCGTTGAAACCAATTACTTAGGAAATATATTCTGCATTCAGGAAGCCCTGCCCCTTCTTGAAAAAACCAGAGGGGCAATAGTATTTATTTCAAGCCTTGGAAGCCGTTTTTATAACCCGGCCTACCCTCTTGGAAGTATGAAGGCGGCCATGGAGTCTGTAGTCAGAGACTGTGCTGAAAGCCTCAGGGTAAAACAGATATCTGTTAACGCGGTTTGCGGAGGAATTGTGAAAACCGATTCCTTTAAAGTATTAAGACAGTTCTGGGATGGGATTGAGGCGCTGCCGGAAGAGTTATTCGTAGAACCGGATGAAATAGCGGATGCGGTATTTTTCTTATGCAGCAGTGCGGGCAGAGGAATTAACGGCCAGACTATTGTGGTTGACAGGGGGCTGAGTAATTCAATTTACAGATCAACAGTATAGCGATTCTTTACCGGTTAACAGTTATTCGAATAAGGAATAACTGTCAATAAATTCCTGATCCCAACTGATAATTAAAAGATAAATATAATTTAAGGAGGCATTATGAGTCATAATCTTATTACAGAAGAAAAGGTATTTCAGGAGCTGAAAAAGGCCATTGTCGAAACACTCAGAGCTGATGAGAACTCGATCAGGCCCGGGACTTCCCTGATAAATGATATCGGGGCCGAGTCTCTTGATTTCCTGGATATAAATTACAGACTGGAACAGGCCTTTGGAATAAAAATGGCCCGCCATTTTGTCCTTGAACACATAGAAGAAATGTTTGGTGAAGGCGCTGCCATAGATGAAAACGGCCTGTTAACGGAAAAAGCGATTGAGCTGCTTAAAATCCGCTTTGGCGATAACATGCCTGATTTAAAGCCCGGCATGGATATGGACGAAGTCCCTGCCTTAGTTACAGCACAATCAATTGTACAGGGGGTTATGGACATTCTTGACAGCCTTCCTGAAAAATGCCCGGCCTGCGGTAATTCAGCGTGGAAGTCTGACGACGGGGGCAAAGTAAAATGCGGCTCATGCGGTGAAAATGCAGTTTACACTAACGGCGACGACTTGATTAAAGAGTGGCTGACAAAGGTACAGGAGGAAAAAAATATCTTCTGATATGTCTGTTACCTGTTCTAAACGAAGGGTTGTCATTACCGGTTACGGCATGATTACCGCTTCAGGGAAAAACACTGAAGAAACCTTTGAAAATTGCAGCAAAGGTCTTTCCGGTATCGATTACATCTCCTCTTTTGATACCACAGGCCTACCCTGCCGGATTGCAGGTGAAGTTGACAACAAATGGATTGAGGAATTTGAAAGGAATTCAGACCGGAAATTAAGAAAATTTTCATCCCGCGGTCTGAGGCTGATGAGGATTGCCGCATCAGAGGCTGCAAAACAGTCAGGGCTTGATGAAATCGAAAACCGCAGCAGGATAGGCGTCTCAATCGGTTCTCACGGCGATAACCCTTCTGTAGAAAATATCAAATTCCTTCTCAAATTTTATGGTGGTGAAGGAAACTGGGACATGAATGGTCTGATGAAGGCAGGCGGTTATCCGTACCTTCATTTTTTCAGGAGAAAACCTGATGTAGCGCCGTCCCTGCTTGCAATTCTATTCAATTGCAAGGGCCCTCTCCTTTCCCCTGTTTCAGCCTGTGCAGCGGGCTCTCAGGCGATTGGAGAATCAATCAGACTAATTCAGGACAATAAATGTGATGTGATGATTGCCGGCGGCTGTGAAGCGACAATAGACTTTCCGGGCATGATCGGCTTCATTTTATTAAAAGCGCTTTGTGAAAAATATACCGAACCACAGAAGGCATCCAGACCTTTTGACCGGAGGCGAAACGGCTTTGTCATGTCAGAGGGCGCCGGCGCCCTGATCCTGGAAGAGCTGGGGCATGCCCGTTCAAGAGGCGCCCGGATATTGGGAGAGCTGAAGGGCTACGGTTCTTCTGCTGACGCATACAGGATAACCGACACTCACCCTAAAGGATTAGGAGCTGTAATAGCCATGAAGGCCGCCCTGGAAGATGCATCATTAAGCCCGGATGATATTGATTATATTAATGCACATGGGACATCCACCACACAAAATGATCTGACTGAAACACGGGCGATAAAAGAAGTATTCGGAGAGAGAGCAAATCAAATCCCGGTAAGCTCAAACAAGTCAATGCTCGGCCATGCCATAGCCGCAGCAGGCGCGATTGAGTGTATTCTGACTATCGCGGGAATCAACCGCTCAATCATCCTGCCTACCATAAATCATGAATCCCGCGACCCGAAGTGTAACCTCGATTACGTGCCTAACGAGGCCAGAAGAAAAGAACACAAAATTGCTATCTCAAATTCCTTTGGTTTTGGCGGGCAGAATGCCTGTCTTTGTATTGGAAAGTTTGATTAAGACGTAAAGGTTTATCAGGACTTATTTCAGAGTGTTGAAAAAATCCATGTATTCCGGAGGTTGTTCCAAAATTTCCGTACCCATTCTGTATGTTAAACCATGGATTGGAGTTTTATTTATATGTACCCATCTTATCTCGCAATACAGATCTGTTTTATTTCCTGAAGGGGATTGAAATTTTAAGTTAAGTTGCATTTCAGGAATAAAAGACATTATGCTCTTCTTTGAGGCAGTTATCATATGTAAACCACATTCGGAAATATTCTCTATAAACGCAGGATAATCTTTGCCGTTACAGATAAGTTTGGCCTCTAAACTTACAGGTTTTCTCTTAGCACCCCTTTTTTCCATTTAAGATCGCCCCTTCCCCTTCTTAGAAAGTCTATTTTAGTTATTTGATGTAAATAGAATTTTGTTTCTTTAAAACTGAGAGGAATAAATGACTCCTCTTTCTTTTAGAGAATGTATCACTAATTTATTTCCGTGTCAATAAAAAAATTATCGATGTCATGAAAACAATTAATGGGGACAATATAATATTTCATTTCTTGAACTTAAGAGTACCGAGTTCTCTTTTAACATGTTGATTCTAAAGAAAACGTCATGACCACGCAGTTGTCATTCCCGCCTGTCGGGAATCCGGGAAAATCAAAGGGTTATAGATTCCGGACAAGCCGGAATGACAGAACTCGGTACTGTCGAGTTCTTGAACTTTTTGCAAAATAAAAACAACATTTAGCTTTTTTAAAATGGCGTCTTCTATCGAATCCCCCTGAGTGCATAATTCCACCGCAAGCGTCGTTGAATCGTTCGCCCCAAAGGGGTATCTTGTGATGTCTCTGATATTATTGTCCGCCTACGGGCCAACGTGCTTTGGGAACCGCCCCCGATATCCGATTAGCTTTGTATTTCTTTTCTTCGTTCTTCCAATAAGTACTTTCGTAGCCGGCGTTCTCCCCGCATCACATGCAGAATATAAATATCTTTCTTGTCAATCCTGTAGAAAATGCGACATGGATCAAGAATCACTTCTCTGTAAGAGGTCTTTTTTATTTCAGGTGGTTTGCGACCGGATTGAGGATGTTGCTCAAGACGTTCAAGCTTTTGAAAGACCGTTCGCACAAGTTTTTTTGCAGCACTCGGATTATCCAGCGCAATATATTCAGCAATTTCTTCGAGATCGAGTAGTGCGGGTTCCGTCCAGATCAGACGAGCCATTTTTTCATTTTCCGCTTTGCATCAGAATGCTTCAAAACCCGGTTTTCCAATATTGCCCGTTCACCTCTGGCAATGCCTTCGAGAATCTGCATTCGATTTTCCATCATTTCAAATGCGTCAGCGTCAACCAGATAAGCAGAAGGCTTTCCGTGCTCGGTAATCAGTACTGTTTCTTTCGTTTCATGCAACTCTGCAAGGATTTTTGTAGCTTGTCTTTTTAATGTTGTTACTATTTCAGTTTTCATAATAGTGATATTATAGTATCACATTGGGTAATGTCAAGTGGCCTTTTTTAAAAGATAACGTAAAAGGGTTGCTCTTGTTATCTTAGCTTTTTCCTTATCCATGCGGGGCTTCGGCGACAATCAAGAACAGCATATACAAAAGCAGTATCGTTTTCAAGCGGGGGGCTTATCCGATCAGCTTTTTCTTTTATCCAATTTTCCACGAATCCAGGAAGGATGGCGTCTCATATCCAAAACAGCAACAACACTTGCAATATCCTTGTTAATTTCATAGTAAATAGCAAATGGAAATCTCTTTGAAAACATTCGATAAAAACCAAGCCGTTTACTATGAATTCCTGCATAAAGTTTTAAAGATTCAAGGTCAGAAATTAAACTATCAAAGAAATAGTCACCAACACCTTGTTCTTTTTCATCATAAAAACGTCGTCCTTCTTCCAAATCCACTACTACTTCTTTTAAGGCAATTACTTTCCTTACTTTCATCGGCGGACGCCTGCTTTTAGTTCATCAATAGAAATGAACTCAGCTTCACCGCTTTCAATTTTCTTTTTTCTTTCTTTAAGAATTTTTCCATGCCATGCCGGGGATTTTATTTCTTGCTCTTCATGGCATAAAGCATCCCATAGTTCTTCCATCACTTGTAAGCGCTCAATAGTAGACATTTTCTTGATTTGGATAGTAGTCATTATCTCCTCCTTTATTTTAAGCTAAGACTGCATCACTTATACAGACCATGAAAAAAACACGCAAATGAAACGATTGGAAACAATAAAACAATTCAGATCCAAATCAACACCGCTGATCTGCATTAGGCACACGAAACTGTTTACGCCCGGTATGGGCGTGAACTAATGGGGTGAGGTTTCGGAAATAATGAAACCAATTCCCCTATACATGAACCCTGTTAATAGGATTTTATTGATATTAGCAGAAGTACAAGACGATGGCAAGGGCGAAAGCGTGAGGTTTTGCCTGGAGCCGGCAGTAGGGGCTTAAGCCAAAGCCTGTGGCAAAGCCGTGATCTGACAAACAGAAACACGGGCGGCTAAAATCAAGCAGGGGAAGAGCACACTTGCAAAAGTGCTGAAACGATTAAATGCACAAAATCAAGACCCCGCTCGTTCTTCTCGCATATGATATACAGCACCTTCATATTTCTATCCTATGCGGTCTTACCATGTGATTAATTTAGAGGTTTATCTTTTCTCTAAAGGCTCGACCATAACTTTCTCTACGTTTATCCGTGACTTTGATTTGATCTCTACAATAATATCCTCATAAACATGGAACTGCGGCAGAAACCGCAGGGTGTTATATTTATAAAATTTACAAAGGGACTCAATTAGAAACAATCAGTATATGATTTTCCCCAGGCACTGCCGGTGTGAGATATTTCAATTATATGGCATTTACTTCATTGAGTTTATTCTTCATTCTCTGTATCAATTTCGCAAAAGATTCTTTAACGATAACCTTGTTATACTGGCTTCTGTAAGTACTGACGAAACTGACTCCCTCTACCACAACGTCATAGATCCACCACTTGCCGTTTTTGAATTTAACTTTATAATCAATCGGAATATCAACGGCCTTTGTCGCGATAGTAGTACTGACTACTCCGTATTTGCCTTTACCTTTAATTACCTCTTTATCAAATGTAACTCTTTCATCTGTATATGCCTCAATCTTGCTGATATAAGACGCCTCCAAAAGGTCGGAAAAAATAGCTACAAACTCCTTTTCCTCCTCAGGCGTTCTCTTTTTCCAGTGTCTCGCCAGAGAACGCCTGGCCATTTCCCTGAAATCAAATCGCTCTCTTATTAAAGAGCTTATCCTGGTGCGCCTCTCCTCTTTTTTGTCGGGAGCAGACAGCTCTTTATCTTTTAATAGGTTTAGAACAGAGTCTACTGTATATTTAACAGCATCTGTCGGCGTGTTTGCAGCGGCTTTCGCAGCAGGAAAACTCAAGCTGTATATTGCAACAATCATAAATAACAGAGTCTTTCTTAATTTCATAATTCACCTCTTATATATTTATTAATTTCATTACCTGAACGGGGTTTTCTTATCTATCTATTCCTTCTCAAAGATATACTTACTGACAAGTTCTTCCAATTCAATAGCCGACTCGGTCTCCAGCAATTCTCCACCCTCGTCAATATACTCTTCGGAACCTCCAACCTTAATCTTTACATACTTATCACCAATGATACCCTGAGTCCTTATTGAGGCAATGGCATCTTCCTGAAGCTTGATATCAGGATCTATTTCCAGCTCCACCAGGGCTTCGTAATCATCCAGATTGATTTTCGAGACTTTACCTACAGAAACGCCCGCAACTTCTACACTTGCGCCTTCCTTAAGGCCGGATACATTCGCAAAACGCGCACTGACAAGATACCTGTCACTACCGAAAAGATTTACATCTCCCAGCTTTACTGAAAGGTACCCGAGGCAGAGAAGCCCGGCAATTAAGAAAATTCCCACACCTGTCTCAATATTTATCTTTTTCATATCAAACCTCCATTTCACTTGAATAAACCGGCCCCATCGTTGTTTCGACATAGTCTTTGATTACCGGATCATCTGAAAGCTGAAATTCATCAGGGGTCAGACAATCCCGCACAATTCCGTTGTGCAGTAAGGCTACATAATCGGCCAGTTTAAATATCTTCGGCACATCATGGCTGACAATAACGGATGTATAGCCCAATTTTTTTTGAGTCCTGGAAAATACTCGGTATATCTCATTGCTCTTTGCAGCATCCAGGCCCGTTGTCGGCTCATCAAAAAAAACAATCTTAGGGTCCAGTACAAGAGCACGTGCAAGACCGACCCTCTTTTTCATGCCCCCGCTGAGTTGTGCGGGATACTTCTTATTAGTGCCTTCAACGTCCATCATTTTCAGTTTCTCATTGACGATTCTTTCAGTCTCCTCTTCTGTAATCCTCGTCCTCTCTCTCAGCGGAAGCGCAACGTTATCATAAACCGTCATTGAATCAAAGAGTGCGGAATTCTGAAAGAGGACGCCGAAATTAGTCCTGATATCCTTCAGTTCCTTTTTGCTGATTTTATTTAATTCCTTCCCGTATACCAGCGCCCTTCCGCTGTCCGGCGTAACAAGCCCTAATATATGTTTGATAATCAGGCTCTTCCCCTGCCCGCTTCCACCAACAATAACAGTTGTTTTTCCTTCCATGATCCTGAGGTTGACTCCCCGCAAAACCTGCTGTGAGCCGAATGATTTTTTTATATCAATTAATTCAACAATCGCGTTATCGTTCATAAAAGCACCGATGTTAAAAAATAATCAAATAAAAGTATACTGACCGATGATAAAACCACGGCATTGGTGGTTGCCGAGCTCACACCCTCGGCCCCGAATCCGCCCCCCCTGTTCAGATGGACATAGTAGCCTTTGGAAGCACAAATCCATATAATCAGTACACCGAAACAGAGAGACTTCACAAGTCCCATGTAGATGTCGCTGAACTCCACATCTTTATACATACTTGAAAAATAAGTTCCTGCATTGCCGCCCAGCATGCCGACCCCCACTAAATATCCGCCCATTATCCCTGTCACATCAAAAATTGCGGTCAGCAGCGGCAGGGAGATTATTCCTGCAATGAATTTAGGGGCAATGATATATTTATGCGGATCAATTGCCATGCATTCAAGGGCATCGACCTGTTCTGAAATGCGCATAATTCCTATCTCCGCACAAATGGCGGACCCGGCGCGGCCTGTTACCATAAGAGCTGCCAGGACAGGCCCTAATTCCCTGATGAGGCTCAGGGCGACGGCAGAACCCAGAAGGCCCTCTGCCCCGAATTTGCTGAGGGTATGATAGCCCTGAAGTCCGAGAACCATGCCGCTGAAGGCGCCTGTGAAAATAATCACGAATATTGAAAGCGCACCGATAACATAGGTCTGTTTTATAATTGGAAAAATCTTGTAAGGAGGCCTTATTATGCTCAGCAGGGAATAAAAGAGGAATATCCCCATTCTCCCGGTCTGATTCAGATGATAAAGGGTATCAGCGCCCAATTTTTCAAAATAATTCAGCATTATCCCGTATTACGTCTTTGATTAAATCACTATTGCCTTTAAAATATCCTGGCTATCCGGTCGGTAGATCTGTTGAGACGTCTGGATGTCACTAAAAAAATATGTTTGAGAAGCTTTAACCCCAGCATGGGCCGTTCTGTTATAAGCTTCTCAAAGTTGCTGCTGGTAAGGATCACTAAGTCGGCGGCTTCAAGCACAACCGCTGTAACGGATCTTGGATGATCCGTGAGGAGGCAAAGTTCGCCGACAACGGTTCCCCTTGCAAAGGTGCCGACAATCATATATTTCCCCTCGAACTCCGTCTTCTTTTTTATGCCTAATTTCCCGGATATGACAAAGGCGGCGTAATTGTCGCTGTCTCCTTCCTGCCAGAGAGTCTTTCCTTTATCTACCTGCCTGTTGTCACAGAAACTTAAAAAAACCTGGATTTCATCACCGGACAGGGTCTTGAAAAACTTGAATACTTCTTTCAGTCTGCTGCTTAGGCTTTCAATAGTCTCTAATGTCTGCATACAGACTTATTCGGCACAAAAAAGATAAAGCTTAAACTGCCGGTAAGGACAGGGGGGAATACGCTGATAACGAAGAAATATTAAGGATTTTTTGATAGAACTATCATTAAATAAAGGGAATTTTTCAATCTTATACCTGTTTTTTCTTTAAATATATAAAATACTCCACATTTCCTTTTGGGCCTTTGAGTGGTGACTCTGTGATTCCCTTAACTTCAACTCCCATTTTTTCCGATTCATTTTTAATCTTTTCAATAATCTCAAGCCGTTTCTTCTCATCTCTGACTACGCCGCCCTTGCCCACGTCTTTTCTGCCTGCTTCAAACTGCGGTTTTATCAGCGCCGCTATCTCTCCTGAGGGTTTCAGAAATTCCAGAACTTTTGGCAAAACCTTCAGGAGCGAGATGAATGATACGTCTATGGTTGCAATGTCTATCTCATCATAAATGAGAGCCTTGTCAAGATACCTTATGTTGGTTTTTTCGAGCAGGACGATTTTATCATTATTTCGCAATATCCAGCTAAACTGCCCGTAACCCACGTCAATTGCATAAACTTTTTTAGCGCCGTGCTGCAAAAGACAGTCGGTAAAGCCTCCTGTTGAAGCGCCGACATCCATTGCTGTTTTGCCTTTAATTTCAATGCCGAAATATTCTATTGCGTGTTCAAGCTTTAATCCCCCGCGGCCTACATACGGCATTTTACTTTTTACCGATAAAGCAGCATCGGGTTTTACAAGAGCGCCTGCCTTGTCAACAACCATGCCGTTTACAAGGACATTGCCTTCCAATATTACTGCCCTCGCTTTTTCCCTGCTTTCAACAATGGCTTTTTCAAATAATAATTTATCGAGGCGGACTTTTTTTGCGGTCTTTTCAGGCATGATGAATACTACGAACCAGGGTTAACGCCTCTCTTGCAATTCCTTCTGCATCTATTCCCAGTTTCTGCCTTAACAAAGTTTGCGGGCCCTGTTCAATAAACCTGTCCGGAAGTCCGAGTATTTTAAGTTTCACCCCTTCGACCCCGGCATCTGCAAGCTTTTCCAGTACAGCGCTTCCAAAGCCGCCTGAAACAGCATTTTCCTCAACCGTGAGAACATATTTAATCTCTCTTGCACGGGCTGAGATCATATCCATATCTATGGGCTTTATAAATCTCGCATTGATTACGCACGCATTAATATCAGTTTCCTTAAGGAGTCCGGAAGCATCAACCGAAGGGGTAACGGTATTTCCTGCAGCAATGATCAGTATGTCTTGCCCTTCGCATATAACTTCAGATTTGCCGACCGGGATATCCTGCAGCTCGTCATTCTCCCGACCGTCGGTTACAGTGCCTCTTGGATACCTTATTGCGACAGGCGCGTCAAGAGATAAAGCCTTCCCGATCATGCATCTGAACTCATATCCGTCTTTAGGGGCCATAACAACCAGGTTCGGGATATGCCTGAGATAAGAGAGGTCGAATGTCCCGTTATGTGTAGGTCCGTCATCCCCGACAATACCTGCCCTGTCAATAGCAAAGACCACCGGCAGGTTTTGCAGGCATACGTCATGCACGATCTCGTCATATGCCCTCTGCAGGAATGTTGAATAGATTGCCACAACGGGTTTCAGCCCCTGTGTTGCAAGTCCTGCGGCAAAAGTAACCGCATGGGGTTCGGCAATTCCGACATCATAAAATCTCTTCGGGAATGTTCTCACAAATTCTGAAAGGCCTGTACCTTCAGTCATCGCGGCAGTGATGGCAATGATACGATCATCATCCTGTGCGAGTTTTGTAAGACAACTGCCGAAGATTTCACTGTATGATTTTTTTGATGACGAAAATTGTTCTCCTGTCTCAATGTTAAACGGACCGATTCCGTGAAAGAGTCCCGGATGCTTCTCTGCCGGCTTATATCCCTTGCCTTTTTTTGTGATTGCATGTATCAGAACCGGTCCCGGAAAATCTTTAAATGTTTCTAATGTTTCAATAAGTGAATCAATTTTATGTCCATCCACAGGGCCGACATATTGAAAACCCAGTTCTTCAAACAATAACCCCGGGACAACAAGTCCTTTTACCGTACCTTCCGCTTTTTGCGCTATCTTGAGGACCGGTTCACCAACAGCAGGGATGCGCTCCAGAAAGAGTTTTGTCTCCTTTTTAAGTTTCGTGTATAAATCACCCATCATCATTCTGCGCAGGTAAGCGGAAAGAGCTCCGACATTGGGAGAGATCGACATCTCGTTATCATTGAGTATGACTATGAGGTTTTTCTTTAAATGTCCTGTATTGTTCAGGCCTTCAAATGCAAGACCCGCGGTTAAAGCGCCGTCACCTATGACAGGAATTACATTGAATTTCTCTTTGTTCTGGTCCCTCCCCTCTAAAATTCCAAGGGCTGCGGAAATCGACGTTGAGCTGTGGCCCGTACCAAAGGCATCATGAGGGCTTTCAGCCCTTTTTGGAAAACCGGAGATGCCGCCGTACTTTCTTATAGTCGGGAATGCATTGAATCTCCCTGTAAGGAGTTTATGCGCATAAGCCTGATGCCCGACATCCCATATTATTTTATCTGTGGGAGAGTTGAAGACATAATGAAGGGCTATAGTAATATCTACGGTGCCGAGATTCGATGCAAGGTGTCCGCCGTTGGTTGCAACGGTCTCTATAATTGTATCCCTCAGCTCCTCTGCGAGATCTTTCAGCTCAGGGATCGGGAGGTCTTTAATATCTTCCGGACTTTTAATATTTTCTAAAAGCATAAGTTAATTCCGCCTTGATAAAATATAACCGGCAATTGCCGCCAGTGGTTCTGCTTTTTTATTAAACCCTTTTATCGCTTCAAGGGAATCATTTATGAGTCCTTCGGCAATTTTCCATGATTCTTTCAGTCCGAATATTGAGGGATATGTGTTCTTCCCTTTGGCATTATCCGCACCCGTTGATTTCCCCATCTCTTCCTTTGTACCGGTTATATCGAGAATATCATCAACAATCTGAAATGCAAGCCCCACTTTTTCACCATATTCCGTCAGTGCGTCAAGCCCGGCCTGAGAGGCATTGCCTGTCAGCGCACCGGCACGGAGAGAAGCCCTGATAAGCGCCCCTGTTTTATGAGTATGGATATAAAGAATATCTTTTTCCCCGGCCTTTTTACCCTCAAAGAAGAGATCCGCAGTCTGGCCTCCGACCAGGCCGCAGGAGCCGCAGGCGTATGTTAATTCCCCGATGATTTTTATTAATGTCTCCGGCCCGGCATCCGTCTCTGAAATAATATTGAAGGCATCCGTCAGCAGGGCATCGCCCGCAAGTATTGCAGCGGCTTCCCCGAAGACCTTGTGCGTTGTCGGTTGATTTCTTCTGAAATCGTCGTTATCCATGGAAGGGAGGTCATCATGGATCAGTGAGTAAGTATGAATCAGTTCAAGGGAGGCTGCAACCGGCAGAATGTTATCCGACTCTCCCCCTACCGCCTCGTAAGCGGCAATGGACAAAATGGGCCGCACCCTTTTGCCTCCGGCCATTAATGCGTAACCCATGGCATCGCACAAGCTCCCGGGACAATCTTCCTGCTTCTTTTTCATGGAAATATGATTTTCAAGGAAACTGTCTATGAGCTTTCTTTTTTCCTTCATGTAGAGATTCAGATTCATAGAAGATTTCTTCCAGGATTTAATTTTCAATTTGGAAATACAATCGTATTTACAACTTTATAGTATACAAAATATATTTAACTTTTGGGATTATTTAAGAAAGAAAAAGAAAAGTAAAGGATGTCAATTAAACACTTTAACTGAATCATACCGGCTTTTCATCAAAATTGTGGGCCACCACGCTGGCGCTTAGATTTTCTGAAATCATCTTTACATTATCTATTCCAACCGACCTGAATAGCTCTGATATTTCTTCGGGACTATGGAAATAAATTTTTGTTCCGGTTAAGTATCTATATAAAAATCGGATATAACTTTTTATACACCTGTACGGAAACGAAAAGATGAATCTACAGTTCAGTTGTTTGATTTGTCTGAGAATAAGTAAAATTTCATCGGTAGTCAAATAATCCATTAATCCTAAACCGACAATCAGTTCACACTCGGGATATTCTTTTTTAACAACATCACAATTCTCAAAGTCCAGATTTATTTTTTCATCTTTTATCTGGGATCGTGCCAGCTCAATAGCTCTTTCAGATATATCAAAACCATAAACTTTGAAGCCCATCCGTGCTAATTTAATCGCCTGCCTGCCGGTGCCGCAGCCCAGATCAACGACAGTAGAGTTACTATCTAATTTACCCGCAAATCTGAATACAATTTCTGCTCTTTCAAAAATTACATCTTTTCGAAAAATATCAATAAATCGTTCTAATATATTTTTCTCGTTTTCATATATCTTATCAAACTTCTCTATTTCTCTATCCCAGTAATGTTTCATTGATATGTCCGACAGCCCCTTTAAAATTTGTAAACTTTATTTTTTTTACTAAATATTCAATTTCTTTTATCATTGGAATTTTATAGTAAGCAAACTTCTTTTTCACAAAAGGCAACTTTATTTTTTTGCCATTCCCGATATATATATTTTCAGGAATATCCAGTATTTCCCACGGATGAAAATACATAACCGCTATTCCATTCCTTTTCTCTATTTCCTTTAATAAGTAATAATTCATTCGCCTGCCGAACAATCGCAGATAAAATCCTCCAACAGGCAATCTTAATTTTTTAATTTTTAAAATGCTGCAGGGAATTTCAAGTATACCATGATCTATTATGAAAGGAGTACAGTCATAAGACGTACCGTCATAGAGTGGGGTTTTTATCGGAAATATTGATGAATCATATACGATTCCGTTTTTCTTCAGGACTTCATACAGGAAATCAGCCCTTGTGAAAAAAGGAGACCTGTATCCGAGGGGTTTCACTCCATACTTTTTCAATATTGATACTGTTCTTTTTATTTCTTCATCAAAGCTCCTTCTGTTATGGTCACCAAGACCTTTGTGCGTATACCCATGGATGCTGATTTCATGGCCATCATTTTTTATTTCTTCAATGAGTTCCGGGTACCACTCGGCAACAGTTCCTAATATAAAAAAAGTCGCTTTTGTTTGATACTTTTTGAAAAGCTTCAAAATAATTCTGCTTGATTTTAAAACATGTCCTTCATCGAGTTGCTTTGTCTGCTCACAGGGGGGAATATTAAAAACCGGACGATGTACCCAGGATTCGATGTCTACAGACATAAGTATCATAGTTTTATTAACATTAACGCTTCCTTGCAATCAGGAGTTGTGTAGAGTAATGGGGAACCGGTACAACAAGAGCCGGTAATTTTGATGCGAGCCGGCCTAATCGTTCAGATTCAAACATGCGCGCCAATTTCAGAAACATGTTATTCAATCCTACCCGGTCAAAGGGGATAATACTATGTTCGAGCAGGGCAAATCCTCTATCCGATATTAACTTTTCGAGTGCAAACCTGCTGAATATTGCACAATGATCGGGTGGGTTCAGGTACCACCACCGCTTTCCAAACAAACGTGCGGCAGTGGTGTCATTAGCCCCGGTTCTAATCACCAGTAATCCGTCCTTCCTTAATCGTTTGTAAAGATCATCGAGAAATGAATGTGGATCAGGAGCATGCTCAATGACTTCTATTGCAGTTACTATGTCAAATGGGCCGTCAGGGGCGTCAAAAGACAAGCCGACTGTCCCTTTAATACCTAATTCTTTCTCCATCCACTGTATTGCATTCTCTGACAAATCCAATCCATGGACAGACATTCCTATCTTACGCATCTCATCAAGAAAGAAACCATAGGCGCAGCCCACATCAAGCACTGATTTAGACGTATCAGGGGATAAATGAGGATAAATACGTGATATAAGATTTTTGAAGTTCATGCGGAGCGGCCGGGATTGTTTTGCATAGTCCATGTATCCGCTCATGCCTTCTTTCAGGGTATCTTTAAAATAGTCATTGTCATATTGTTCATTATCAGGGTTTGAAGCCTTTTTCCTGTCGCTTATGTAGAGCATTCCACAAGAATTACAGGAATAATATGTATACCCCCGTATTACATAAGAGCGGGAACATCTCCGCCCATTACAGACAGGGCACTTGTTTGCAATTTGAGCCATGTTTTTCAAAATTCTTTAATAACTACCTCGACAGTACCGAGTTCTGTCATTCCGGCTTGTCCGGAATCTATAACCCTTTGATTTTCCCGGATTCCCGACAAGCGGGAATGACAACTGCGTGGTCATGACGTTTTCTTTAGAATCAACATGTTAAAAGAGAACTCGGTACTCTTAAGTAACTACAACCTTAGCTCTTTTTTGTAACCATTATTTTAATATAAAAATATTCACTTCTTTATCCCAGCCTTTAATTTCATCCTGTTTGATATTGACTGCATTTAAATATCTTTTACTATCTTTAAGTCTTAGGGCGCCTGCATGAATATATCTCCTGTCTTTTCTCAGCTTTTCTACAATCTCCGGATTATCAAACACCACGAGCGACTTCGCATTCACTGCATCGAGTTCTTTTGTTATGCCGGCCACATCCCCGGATAACGGCCTTCCCAGTAATTGTTTTTTTAAATAGTATGCAATATAGGTGTCGGTATGGGGCTTTTGAGAAGATCTTATTATTGCATACGGTGAAGGGAACTGAATTGTGCTGATCTGGGACGCAATTTCTCTGTATGGATTAACTTGCTCAATGGTAATAATATTCCTTGCGGATTTTAAAAGGTGCATGCCGGGTTTAAGCGCAAAGGCCATTACAACAATCATTAATAAATAATAAGTTAATATTTTTTTCCTCCGGCCGGATATAACATCTCTGAGGCCGTTTCTTAATTCTTCCAGAAAATGAAAAGATAAGAAAAGGAAGACAATCATAAGCGCATAAAAACGCCTCGGGGATCTGGCTACGACCAATAGATAACCGGAGCAGTAAATGCTGAACGTTATGAGAACCCATATATAGAGAAACCTCTTCTCATTGTTCAGCGGGTTCAATAAAAAAGCAACCGGCATTAAAGTCAAAACTCCTATTATAAAAGCATAGGTGAAAAACGGACTCTTATTAACAAAATGATTGAGTATGTAGACAGCATTGTCTTTTATCAGTTTGATCTGATACATGAAGTACTCCCTGCTTTCAAAGGGCGACCAGGTCTTGAATTCTACTTCCGAAGGGTCCTCAAATACATGAATTGCGTAAGCATCTCTCGGTTTATATAACCCGCCGACAAAAAACGGATGTCGCCTGTCTTTATCCTTAGGCCCTACCGCTGCATGTGCAATTGAACCTTTATTGCTGATCGCCAGATGCCCATATTTTGCGGATACCATGCCGATCCATACGGATGATATAATTAATAACCCTGCAATTCCGGCCATTGATGACATTAAAACTTTTTTTAAAGGAAATCCTTTTTTATCTCTCTCAATATATCCCCTTAAAATTAACATTACAGGAAAACTGGCTAAAAAAAACGGAAGGGCATAGTGATGTGCCAGGTAAGAAAATCCACCGGTAATCCCGCAAAAAAATGCAATCTTTCTATCGGTTAAAATATCCGGGTCTGTTACCAGATATATATAAAAGATTGTTAAAGCAGCTACCGGCAGGTCCGCACCTATATTTCGAACAGTCCAGTCGGAAATTAATAATGCTGAAATCAATACAGCAATAAATCGTAAATTCCGCGATAAACCAAACCGCAACGTTAAAAGCCGGCTGCCAAGGAGAAGCCCTGCTCCGCTGAATGCTATCACTATCCTTGCAGCAGTCAGCCCGTCAAAACCGAAAAACAGGAACGGCGACATTAACCAGATGAAAAGCGGCGACCAGCTGAGAGTTACAGATCGCTGGAAATTGCCCTCTGCTATATAACCTGCCAGGCGAAGCTGGGATATCCCGTCCGGATTGATTGCGTATCTGTAAGCAAGACCGGATATTAAGGCAAAAATTACGTATGCAAGGAGGATTACGGTCAACTCTGTTTTTTGTGCAGATAGAGGAACAGATTTCATTTTTATTCCTTGTGAATAAATATAATGGCTACTGAAGCGTAATTGCTATGCATTTAAGCCATATTAAGGGTTTGATTTTTTAGTTTAACTGATATTTAAATAAATATAAAAGGAGAGTAAAACCATTTTATTTTTGTCGCAGATCCGGCAGCAGAATATAGACCTGAATGGTTATGAAAATAACTATATATAGAGTCTGTATATAAACTGCTGTTTTTTATTTTCGTCATGCCCGAAGTCTGTAATCGGGCATCCGGAACTCACTGCAAAGACTGGATTCCCGCTCAACAAAATGCGGGAATGACGGCTCAATTGTTATATTTATACACAGACTCTAATTAATGGCCGCCTGAACCTAATACCCCTGATGCCGCTACAGCAAGAACAATGACTTCAACGACAGCGAGTACTACATAGGCAGTATCTTTTTTACGCAGCAGTCCGGGGATAATGGCGAGATAACAGACAATAGTTAAAAGAGAAAGAAATGCAATCGGTAGAAAATTGAGCATGTCTCCGTATTTCAGCTTCCCCAGCCAGGCCCATCCGGCATGAATACCGGTCTGTTCGAGATAATCACCTACCGGCATTACCCAGTAGTTTTGCACCTGTTCCAGGGGGATTAAAGGTTCCAGGATACCTGCCCCGTATATTATAAATGTAACAACAAGCCCAAGAAGGCCTACCAGCATACCTTTGTTTAAAATATTTGCATATAAAACCTGTTCTTCAGTCGCCTGTTGAGCCATTCTATCCTCCTGTTTCAATTAGCTTTAATTATTTGCCCTAACTCTCAAACTCTCAAACTCCTTAACTCTTATTACCCTATTTCTAATCCTTTTAAAAGGGCCTTAAGCCCTGCAACACCAAGAACAACTATAACCAGAATTCTGATCACAGCGGGTTTTGTAACTGCAAGCACTTTAACGCCGATAAACGAACCAAGCATAATGCCCACAACCGAAGGAACGACCATTAATGGCAGGACCGCCCCGTTATTCAAATAAATCCATGCTGCCGAGGTGTCTGTTATTGAAAGCAGAAACTTACTGGTTGCAACTGAAATCTTGATCGGCGCGCCCAGCAGGAGGTTTAAAACCGGAACATTTGCCCATCCGGCTCCAAGCCCGAACATGCCGGCCATAACGCCTATTATAACGAAAAGTCCAAGCCCGATTGGTGTCCTGTGTATCTGCCATTTAATGTCTTTGCCTATTGTCGGCTCATGATATATTCCCATTATTCTCAGGGACTGTGATAAGGCATCCGGTTTCGGCACATTGGGAAATTCGGATTTTTTCGCCTTAACCATGATTGCAACAATTCCTAAAATAGTTGCTCCAAGCAGGGTTTGTACGATATTGGTAGGAAGTGCAAGACCTATCATTGCACCGATTATAGCGCACGTAGAAGCAATTAATGCCATCGGAATAGCGAGTCTCAGGTCTGCCATGCCTTTTCGCAAAAGTCCCGGGCCTGCGGCAAGTGCGCCTGCAAGCGCCACTATTAATCCCGCGCCCCTTACAAAGTCAAGATGGAAAGGCAAAAAGCCGCTGACAATCGGCACGTAGAGCACACCGCCGCCGACCCCTGCAAGCACCGCAAAGATACCGAGCACAAATGAAAGAACCAGCAGTATAAGGGGCCAGAACCACCAGGCATGCTGCGCAACTTCAGCCGCAGCCGGCTCAGCCGCTACCTCTCCTGTTGTTGCAAAAACAGTTGAAATACCCAGGAATAATATTAAAAAAGCTATTGTTGAAATGATCACACATGAAGATTTTACTTTCATTGATAACATTATCCGCCTTTCCTTTTTTGTTATGTATTTTTTAGAATCCGGCCATACAGGATCGATTCAATCTGAAACAGCACCGTTTTATTTTGAAACGATATATTTATTTTAATCGACTAACTCAATAAAATCAATAAAAAATCTTATAGTTATAGACTGATTTTTTTATAGTACTATAAATTGAACTGATAAGTGGGTAAATAAATTCAGTTTTGTTAAAATAAAAAAAGCCTGCCAATTGATAATTGTTTTATGCAACCGATTGGTAAAGATTTTAAATCAGAAGAGGACCGGGAAATATGAAAAACTACGATGTCATAATAGTCGGCGCAGGGCCAGCCGGCATCTTTGCCGCACTTGAGATTGTATCTTCAGGCAAGGGAGTCAGGGTTCTTATTATTGAAAAAGGCCTTGATATTGAAAAAAGAATCTGCCCGTCGGCAATAAGTGAACATTCATGCAAGGCATGCCCTGAGTGCGGGCTATTATGCGGGTGGGGAGGCGCAGGAGCTTTCAGTGACGGCAAGCTCAATCTTTCAAAAGAGATTGGCGGAAACCTTGCACGATATATAGGTGAAACAGAACTGCAGGAACTCATCGATTATACTGACGGATTATATGTTAAATACGGCGCCCCTGCCAATGTTTACGGCGGTGATATGGATAAAGTTAATGCCCTTAAAGAGACCGCAGAAAGAAACGGATTAACACTGATACCGACTAAAATCAGGCACATTGGAACTGACCGGTGCCCTGAAATTCTGAAGAAAATGAAAGAAGAACTCAATTCAAAAATCGATATCCTGTTTTCTAATAATGTTAAAAAAATATTAGTTGAAAATGGAAAAGCGGCCGGGGTTGAAGCAGGGAACGGGAAGTCTTATTTTGCGGATTTCGTGATAGTCTCACCCGGCAGGGAAGGGGCCTTGTGGCTTGAGAAACAAGCGAAGTCATTAGGGTTTTCCTTATTAAAAAATCCTGTTGATATCGGGGTCAGGGTTGAATTGCCCGCAGCAGTGCTTGAACCTCTCACAAAAGTTATTTATGAACCAAAGCTCATCTTCCATACAAAGAAATTCAATGATAGAATCAGGACCTTTTGCGTAAATCCTTATGGCGAGGTAGTCAAGGAATATGTAAAGGGGGTATGGATTGTCAACGGTCACAGCTATTCCAACAAGAAAACCGGAAACACGAATTTTGCGCTCCTTGTAAGCACTCATTTTACAGAGCCTTTTGATGAGCCTCATTTATACGGAAGGTATGTTGCAAGGCTCGCAAACCTCTTAGGCAAGGGAGTTATTCTGCAAAGACTCGGTGACCTTCAGGCCGGCCGGAGATCAAATCCCGAACGGATCGCAAAAGGCCGTGTGAAACCAACGCTTGCAGATGCAGTCCCTGGTGACCTGAGCTTTGTGCTGCCCCATCGTTATATCTCGAATATTCTCGAGATGCTTGATGAAATGGATAAAATTGCTCCCGGGGTCAACGGTGAGCATACTCTTTTGTATGGTGTTGAAGTCAAGTTTTATTCAAGACAGCTCAAGCTCGACAGCAACCTTGAGACTGAAACTGAAAATCTCTTTGCAATAGGCGACGGCGCCGGAGTAAGCAGGGGACTTATCCAGGCTTCGGCATCCGGTATAATTGCGGCAAGAGAGATTTTGAAGAGAGTCTGAAATTAGGAATTACGAATTAGGAATTAGGAATTAGGAATTACGAATTAGGAATTACGAATTAGGAATTGTTGATTGCTATGGCTTATGAAAAAGAGCGTCATTTAATGGTTGAGTACCAGTTAAGGGACCGGGGGATTAAAGATGAACGGGTTCTTGCGGCTATGGAAAATGTCCCGAGACACAGGTTTGTTGGAGAACATTTACAGGATAACGCTTATGATGATTGCGCCCTTCCTCTTGGAGAAGGGCAGACCATTTCTCAACCTTATATGGTAGCTGTGATGACTGAACTGCTAAAATTAAAAGGAAGTGAAAAGGTTCTTGAAATAGGCACCGGCTCCGGTTACCAGTCTGCCGTGCTGTCATTGCTGGCCTCAGAGGTTTTTACGGTTGAAAGAATTCCGTCTCTCGCTGACAGAGCCCGGAAATTACTGAAGGAGCTTGATTACAGGAATGTGCATGTAATTGTTTCGGACGGAAGTCTCGGACTGCCTGAACATGCCCCTTTTGATGGAATAATCGTTACTGCGGCAGCCCCGGAAATCCCTCAGCATTATATAGAACAGTTGAATATGAATGGAAGGCTCGTAATTCCTGTGGGCGGCAGATATTCACAGATTCTTTATCAAATAAAAAAGACACCTGCAGGGATAGAAAAATCAATATCAACGGCCTGTGTTTTTGTCCCGCTTATCGGAAAAGCCGGATGGCAGGATACGGAGATTTATTGACAATGAAATTGTTTTTATGTTTTTTTAATTAAGTCGTAATTTTGGAATCTGCGTAATCTGCGGACTATTTAATTCTCGGGAGGCAATATGGTTAATGAATCAAAGAAGATATGGATGGATGGAAAGTTTGTTGACTGGGCTGATGCCAATGTCCATATTTTAACCCACACGCTGCACTATGGCACCGGCGCATTCGAAGGCATAAGATGTTATAAAACAAAAAAGGGGTCAGCTGTTTTCAGATTAAAAGAACATGTGGACAGGCTGTTTGATTCCTGTCATATCCTGAATATTAAATCTCCTTTTTCACCTGAAAAGATAGAGAAGGCAATTATTGATACGATAAAAATCAATAAATTAAAAGAGTGTTACATACGCCCGCTTGTTTATCTCGGCTATGGGGCAATGGGTCTGCTCCCCAAAGACAATCCTGTCAGAATTGCCATAGCAGTCTGGCCGTGGGGCGCTTATCTTGGAGAAGACGGGATTAAAAATGGAATCAGGATTAAGGTCTCCTCTTTTGCAAGGCTTCATGTTAACGTAACCATGACAAAAAGCAAGACCTGCGGCGACTATGTTAATTCAACCCTGGCAAAGAGCGAAGCCGCTGCCTGCGGGTATGACGAGGCCCTGATCCTTGATACAAACGGCTATGTGTCGGAGGGAACCGGCCAGAATATATTCATTGTGAGAAACGGTGTTTTAATGACACCGCCGCTTCCGTCGGTTCTTGAAGGTATTACAAGAAAAAGCATAATGGAAATGGCGGAAAAAGCGAAGATAAAGGTTTGCGAGACAAACTTTACGAGAGATGAAATTTATATTGCGGACGAGGCATTTTTTACAGGAACTGCGGCAGAAGTGACCCCTGTAAGGGAGGTAGACGGCAGGACAATCGGAACCGGCAAACCCGGTCCGGTAACCGGAAAACTCCAAAAACTTTTCTTCAGGATTGTAAAAGGAGAGGCAAGGGCATATAAATCCTGGCTGACTTACATTTAGGTTTCAGGCTTAAGTAATTACCTGAGCGGTTACACGCTTAACTCGAAAGGAGCGGGAAAGTGGAACTTACTGATATGCAAGACTGGGGAATGCCTGTTAATGATATATTCCTTTCAGCCGGGCCCTGCAGCGTTGAATCAGAGGAACAACTGCTTGAGACAGTCAGAGGGCTTGCGGATTGCGGAGTCAGCTTTATCCGGGCAGGGATATGGAAGCCGAGAACCCATCCCGGTTCTTTTGAGGGAGTTGGAATCAAGGGTCTGAAATGGCTGGCCAGGGCGCGTGAAGAAGTCCACCTGCCTGTAGGGACGGAAGTTGCAAACCCCGAACATGTTGAAGCCTGTATGAAATATGATATGGATGTTCTCTGGATCGGCGCCCGGACAACAGCGAACCCATTTGCAGTTCAGGCGCTCGCCGATGCATTAAAAGGCGCAGACATACCGGTGTTTGTCAAAAACCCGATAAGTCCTGACATCGAACTCTGGATCGGCGCCGTAGAGCGGCTTTATAATGCCGGTTTGAGAAAAATCGGTGTGATTCACCGGGGATTCAGCACTTCAAGAAAAGTTTTGTACAGGAATGCTCCCAACTGGAAAATACCTATCGAGCTCAAGCGCCGGATTCCGGGTATTCCAATGCTGTGCGATCCCAGCCATATTTGCGGAAAAGCAGAGTTGATTTTTTCTATCGCACAGGAAGCCCTGGACCTGCTGTATGACGGCTTAATGATTGAGGTGCATATCAATCCGCCCAAAGCTTTAAGTGATTCAGGACAGCAGCTTACTCCGGAAGAGTTTCGTTCATTAATCAACCGTTTGACAATTAAGAGTGAAACAGGCGACAGCAATGAGTACCGGACCAGGATAAAAGAGCTTCGCATGGAAGTTGACAATATTGACGAACACCTTATTGCCCTGCTGGGCAAGCGAATGGAAATTGCCGGGAAAATGGGGGACCTGAAACGCAGGAATAATATCTCAACGTATCAGCCTCAACGCTGGAAAGAGATTATTGCCGGCAGAATTGCCTCAGGAAGTGAACACGATTTATCTGAAGAGTTTGTCTTTCAGCTTTTCCAGGTTATTCATGAGGAAGCCATCCGGCATCAGGAAGAGGATAAAAAAGAGTAAGATTACGGGCAAAACCGTGAGGTTTTATCCGGAGCCAACAGTGGATACGCTAAGCGCTGCTATTGTAAAGCAAAAGCCTTTGAATGGCGGCTGCTTGAGAGGGCTGAATGTTATGTCAGACAAATACCGGCTGTTTTGTTTTGGGAATTATGCCGGCTTCTTCCGCCCTTGAGAGGAGTTCAATTACAGCCTTTTCCCCTTCCGGACCGACATCAACGGAATAATCGTTGACATAAAGATTAATATGCCGGTTGATGACATCGTCCAATAACTCCTGTGAGTGCTCTTTTATATAGCTCATCGGTTCAGCACGGTTGCTGAATGCGTATTCAACACTCTGTCTTAATATTTTATTGATCTTTTTATTTACGCAGTGGCCAAGGGAGTGTTTTGCGATAATTCCTCCAAGGGGGATTGCAAGTCCTGTTTCCTTTTCCCACCATTGGCCGAGGTCAATAATTTCTTTTAATCCATATGAAGGATAGGTAAATCTGCTTTCGTGTATTATTAATCCCGCATCAACTTTATCCCCGGCTACAGCATCGATAATTTCATGGAAAGGCATTACCACTAAATTTGAAAGCTGAGTGTTGAAGTTTGAATCATAAAGTTGTAAGAGTAAATATGCTGTGGTCAGCTTGCCCGGAACTGCGATTTTTTTACGTCGCAATTCTTCCATAGTATATTCATTTTTCGATATTACAAGAGGCCCGCAGCCCCTTCCGAGAGCTCCTCCCGCCCTGAGCAGGCAATATTTTTTACGCAAATGCCCGAATGCATGATATGAAATTTTGGTCAGATCAAGTTCTGTATTAAGGGCCTTCCGGTTAAGTGTTTCAACGTCCAGCAATACCTCTTTGAATGTCAGATTTTCAGCCTCAATTTTGCCATGAATCATCGCGTAGAAAATAAAGGTATCGTTTGGACAGGGCGAGTAGCCAAGGGAAACGGATTTCATCTATTTCCCTTGTTTATTTTTATAATCCTCTATTGCCTTACGAAGGGCATCCGCCCCCAGATTGGAGCAGTGCATTTTCTGTGGAGGCAGTCCGTCAAGTGCATCGGCAAGCGAGCTTTTTGTTATTTTCAATGCTTCATCAAGGGTCATGCCTTTGGCCATTTCCGTGACCATGCTTGATACTGCAATGGCAGCGCCGCAGCCAAAGGTCTGAAATTTTACATCAGTGATTACGTCATCTTTGACCTTAATGAATATTTTCATTGCATCGCCGCATACAGGGTTCCCTTCTGCTCCTATTCCGTCGGCGTCTTCCATTTCTCCGACATTCCTCGGATTTGTAAAATGGTCCATTACTTTTTCGCTGTACATGCCGGGGCCTCCGTTTCTTCCCATCCTTTAGCATAGGGCGAGATTTCTCTCAGACGCGATATTATCTGAGGGAATGTTTCATTAAAATAATTTATATCTTCCCCTGTCGTTCCTTCTCCAAGCGTAAATACAACCGAACCCTGGGCGAGGTGTACCGGGATTCCTATCGAAATCAGAACCGGTGAAGATTTCAGTGCCTTTGAACTGCATGCAGAACCGCTTGCAGAGTATATGCCTTTGGCGGCGAGCATCAGCAGCATGGCTTCACCTTCTATATATTCAACAACGAAACTTGCATGACCCGGCAGCCTCTTTTCAGGATGTCCGGTAAGAATTACTTTGTCTGTCTTAAGTGTGTTGCCTATTATACTATCTCTCAGTGGTGTTACATGATCAATACGTTTTTGTAAATCTCTTTTTGTAATTTCAGCAGCTTTGCCCATGCCCACAATCGCAGGGACATTTTCAGTGCCGGCCCTGCGGCCTCCTTCCTGTATTCCACCATAAATCAGGGGGACTATCCGTGTGCCTTCTCTTACATACAAAGCTGCGGCTCCCTTTGGCCCGTAAAACTGATGTGCCGCAAAGGTCATCAGGTCAACATTAAGTTCCAGGACATCAACCGGAATATTTCCGGCTGATGCAACAGAGTCGGTGTGAACAATTATCCCCTTTTCTTTCGCGATCCTGCTGATTTCTGCAATCGGCTGTATTGTGCCGATTTCCGGACTTGCATGGATTATTGATATCAGTATAGTTTCATCCGTTATTGCCTTCTCAACATCAGAAGGGTTAACAAGGCCGTAATTGTCAACCGGCAGATAGGTGACGGCAAAGCCCTGCTTTTCAAGAAACCGTGCCGAGTTTAAAACAGAGTGGTGTTCGACTTTTGAAACTATGATGTGTTTCCCTTTGTTCTGAAATGCATATGCAATGCCTTTCAATGCAAAATTATTGGATTCGGCTCCGCTTGCAGTAAAAATTATTTCTCTTGCTTTTGCATTTATAAGTTCAGCAGTGCTTACCCTTGCGTTTTCAATAGCCTCTCTGGCTTTCATACCGGGTTCGTACAGGCTCAACGGGTTACCGTAATGCTCCTTGAAATACGGCATCATTGCATCCAGAACTTCCGGATGGAGCGGATTAGTTGCCACATGATCCAGATATATTTTTTTCATTGCGACTCCTTTATTTTCTTTATATAAAATTTGTAATGGTCCGCATCTTCATAAATGCCCAGAAATTCATTGCCTGTTTTGGCACACCACTCCGGGATATCTTCAAGCGCTCCATCGTAGTCGGTCAGAATGGATAATATCTGTCCTGCTTTGATCTCTTTCACTTTATCCTCTATGGTAAGCAGATGCATTGGACACATCATATAGATTATATCTGTTTCAGCATCTGCCTCCATAGGTTCATTAAGAAATTTAAGCCGGTTATTGTTCAATTGACGAGCCTTCGCAAAAGCCATAATCTTATCTGATCAATTTCGCTTCTTCTTTTAACAGATCATTGAGGTTTATCGTATCGAGAAAATTTTCTATTTTTTCACCGAGAGATTTCCAGAGCAATCTTGCAACACAGCCTTCAACCCGTTTGCAGCCCTTGGCTGAAGGATCAAGACATTGTGTAATGGCCACAGGCCCTTCAAGAGAGTTCAGAATATGGCCAACGCTGATTTCCTCCGGTTTGCTGTTTATTACATAACCACCGCCGGGACCTTTCCGGCTTCTGATCAATTCTGATTTACGCAGCTTGTTCAAGAGCTGCTCAAGATATGAAACGGAAACACCCTGTCGCCTGGCGATTTCCTTTATTGTTAACGGACCTTTTTTATAGTTCTTTGCCAGTTCAAACATTGCCCTGACACCATACTGACCTTTAGTGGATAATCTTAACATAATTTACGTTATAATAGTCTACTAAATTTGTCAAGTATTATGAATTTCAGGCCCTGAATGAAAAAAAGATATGTCTTATTCCCGGTAGATTCTTATTGTTTTTTTGTAGGAATCTTCTGCTTTTAGTTCAGGTATCGCGGCGGATTCTACAGATAGCAGTGCATTGATTATTCTCACACACATTTCCGCTGTTTTCCCTTCTCTTATAAAAAGCAATCCAGCCGGGAAGTATATATAATTATTTAAATGCAAAGTCTTTTTAGCTGATACGGCAAAACTTTCAAAATATGTTGCGCCTTCACAGCTTGGCGGTCTTAAAATAATATCTGCTTTGGAATAAGCTGTTAATATTGACTGCATATCGTCGGGCTCTATGAAAATCAGGTTGTCCATCAGCTCCCTTCCGGTCTCCTCTATTGCATGCTGCAATTTACCTGCATATTTTTCCGGGAATGATATCACAATGCCTGTGCCTGACGGAAACGGATAATTAGTAAGCATCTCCTGCAGTATCTCAAAAAGGAAAGAAGGATATCTCACGTTTGCAAAGACGATGACTTTTTCTTTGTCTTTCAGTTTTTTGAATGTTGAAGTCTCATTCTCTGCGATATTATCAGGGGTATAAATAAAAGAAGGGATCAATTCGAAGTTGGGTTTTTTCATATACATAGTCGCCACATCGTAAGTATCTCTGTCGGCAAATATAATCTTGTCCGCAAAGAAGAAGGAGGTAAACAGTGTCTGCGTTCCACCAAAGGGGCTTCGCATTTGTCCCAGGATCGAGAATAATTCTGAATGGAAAGTAATAATTGATTTTATACGAAAGAATTTGGCGGCAAGGATGGATGTCATGAGTTTCAGTAAACCAAGCCGCAGATACCCCTTTGTTGAAAAATGTACTATATCTTTCTTGCGGCAGTTGCGCAGCAATTTCAATACAAAACTTGGGAAACTTTTTGCATCGGTAAATCTTTCTTCATTAGAAGGGTTTTCGGAAATATTTATAACGCTGCACTCATGGCCGTCTTCTTCGAGTTTTTTTAATAACGACAGGTTATGAAGATTTTCTTCTTCGTACGGAAGGGCGAAATTTCCAATTAATAATATTTGCATATCAGTCAGACAAGTGTAACAGTAACGCTGTCTCCAATCCTGACATTAAATTTATCGGCAGCGCTCTCCCGGTATACAAACAGCTCGATGTGCCCGAAACTGTTAATGATTGATGAGAGACCGGGACTTTTATTTTCAGCATAATAATTGACAAGCGGTAAATCTTTATTATTGTAAACTACCCTGAAATTATATTCAGATTCAAAAGAAGCCAGTTTTGCCAGATCATCTCTTTTTATGTTTGATATGGCATTGCCGAAATTATCAATGGAGACAATCTCGCCGGTTACACTGTGATTTGATAATGCAGGTTGGGGAGAAGGTATTTTGACATAATCATCGATTTCCTGACCGAACTTATGAGAATCCACCCCTTTTGACAACCATGCTGCAACAGGGGCAAATATATCACGGCCATGGAATGTTGAGCCGCTCATGGGCCGGAAATAGTGTGATGAAGATATATTAATGACCTTGAAAAAATTAGAACGGCATTCTTCAAATATCGGACTGAATATCCCGTTATCAGGTCCTATAAAATAATGATCTTCCGTAATAACCAGCAATGGTCTCCTCTGCCCGCCGACTTCGGGGTCAACAACAGCTAAATGGATTGTGGTCGGAGGGAAATACCTGTAACTCATGGACATTACCTGGGATGCCTCGAAAATATTGTGTCGCTGGATATTATGGGTGATATCTATTATCTTTGCATCCGTATTTATGGCAAGAATAACTCCCTTCATCAAGCCGACAAAAGGGTCTTTGAGACCGAAATCGGTTGTCAGGGTAATTATAGGTGATTCTAACATTTGACTGATCCTCTTAAATCTTTTATTGATTTGATGCCTTCCGACAGCATAAAGGATTTTATGCCTTTTATAATATTAACCGTTGCTTCCGGATTAATGAAATTTCCGGTGCCGACTGCTACAGCGCTTGCTCCTGCAAGTATAAATTCAATGGCATCAGCAGCAGATATTATACCACCCATTCCTATGACAGGTATACTAAGACTTTTATAACATTCCCAAACCATTCTGACTGCTACCGGCTTAACAGCCGGCCCTGATAAACCGCCGGTTATGTTTGCAAGCTTCGGTCTTTTTGTTTTTATATCAATGGCCATTCCTGTCAGTGTATTAATTAAAGATACGGCATCAGCTCCCGCATCCTCAGCCACCCTTGCCATAAGTGCTATATCGGTAACATTGGGTGAAAGCTTAACAATAAGTGTAAGGTCTGTCATTTTCCTGACTTCACTTACAACCTTAAAGGTTACCTTCGGGTCTGTTCCGAAGATGCTCCAGCCGGCCTGTTTATTCGGACATGATATATTCATCTCGAGTGCATGAATACCTTTTATAGCATTTAATTTCTTAGCCGTTTTTACGTACTCTGCAATAGAATCGCCAAAGAAATTAACTATCACCGGGGTCTTAAATTGCCTTAGAAAAGGGAGTTTTTTCTTTATGAAACTGTCTATCCCTATATTTTGAAGGCCTATGGCATTGAGCATTCCCGCAGGTGTTTCTGCAATACGCGGCGGCGGGTTCCCTTCTTTAGGCTTGAGAGAAAGTCCTTTCACAACAACAGCGCCAAGTTTATTGATATCAATAAATTCGGAATACTCATCCCCGTAACCAAAAGTGCCCGAAGCGGTCATTACCGGATTTTTGAGTTTTAGTTTGCCTAAATTAACCTTGAGGTCTGCTGTTTTTTTATTTGCCATTTTAAATTTAAATTTTTACCAGACTATTTTCTCTATCGGAAACACCGGCCCTTCTTTGCAAACGCGTTTATAACCGTCAATAGTATTAACAACACATCCCAGACACGTGCCGAGTCCGCAGGCCATGTGCTGTTCAAGTGCAATATATCCTTTTAATTTATGCTTGATTGCAAGCGAAGAAAGTGATTTGAGCATTGGTTCAGGTCCGCATGCATATAAAATATAACGGTTAACGGGTAATGAGTGCCGGGTTAAATATTTTTTTAATACACTGACAATATTACCCTTTTCCCCCAGCGTTCCGTTATCAGTGGAAATTATGGGGTCAATGCCGATGGATTTTAATTTATCAATGCACAGCACTTCATCTTCAGTTCTTGCACCCTGGAAAAGGAGTACAGGGGGGGCGGGGGGGGGTATTTTCGCAAGAGTCTCTGCAAGAGCAAAAATTGGGGCTATCCCGAGACCGCCTGCAACCAGGATAATATTTTTTTGAGTTTTTTTGAAAGGAAATCCCTTACCCAGGGGGCCAATTAGTTCCAGAATATCGCCCGTTTTTTTTTCGCTCAGAATATTCGTTCCACTGCCGACTACTCTGTATAGAAACTGGAGATTGCCGCCTGTCAGGCGATGTATGCTGAGAGGGCGTTTAAGCAGCGGGTCGAGTCCTTTATCGACTGAAAGCATGAAAAATTGACCGGGTTCAGGTTTTTTTATTTTCTTCAGAGGATTGAGGGTTAAGAGGTAGTGATTTTTAATGAGTTCTTTATTTTCTGATACAGATGCCTTAAACAGTCTACTCAAAACGTATCTCTAATATCTCATATTCTATTGTTTTTGCCGGCGCCTGTACTATGACTACATCACCTTCTTCTTTGCCGATGAGAGACCTTGCTATTGGAGATTGTATGGATATCCTTCCCTGCTTAATGTCTGATTCATCAGGACCGACAAGCATATACTTTTTTTCTTCGTCCGAATCCACGTCAAGAAGCTTTACTGTGGCGCCAAATGCTATTTTGTCCTGTGAGATGGAGGCCGGGTCTATTACCTGCGATTGCGCGAGCCTGGATTGAAGTTCCTGGATTCGTCCCGCTATAAAGGATTGTCTTTCTTTTGCTGCGTGATATTCCGCATTTTCCGACAAATCACCGTGTGCCCGCGCTTCAGCAATAGCCTTGATGTTTTGCGGGCGCTCTACCTTAAGGAGTTTGTCGAGTTCTTCTTTGAGCTTTTGATAGCCTTGGGGTGTTATCGGCATTTTATTCATATTTTTCCTCCAAAAGAAATTTTAACAATCTGTCTTTGAGAAAGTAAAGACCTGAAGTGTTGGTGGGTACATCGGCGGAATTACACCCCCCTGCAAAGGATATGAATGCACAATATAAAAATAATCGACATACTGCGAAGGAAAATACAACTCCGGCAGCAAGTGTGCTGTGTGACCTTGTCAAATTTATTCTACAGCTTTCTGCATTTTAACAGCCGTGTCAGTTGTCCGTATTCGTATCGCTACCGGCACCGCCAACTGACACCGACGGGGAACAACCTGTTCATGAAACGGATCGTTGGGGTTAATTAATCGGCTTAAACCACTACCTTTGGTAGTGGTACCATAAAAAGGTTCAACCGTAGGAGTAGTTATAATGTACCTCCCCTGAAAGGTGCCGATAGAAAGGGAGGTACATTAATGAGTAGATT
>BDSY01000040.1 GCA_002897895.1 bacterium BMS3Abin06 | reverse complement strand
GTTTCAATAATTTACGCGATAGAGTGCGGACGCGCCTCTCCTGTGAATCTTTATAAGCTTTAAGATGCCTTTCTATAGCCAGCCTCACCGGTTTTGTTTTTTGGATAAGCTCCTGTCTGGACATGTCACCTTCTTTGAAGATGTACCACAAATCCATCAACTTTTTTCTCAGCTTCTCTATCTTTTTAGCAAAGATTATGGCATCGGAAGATTGTTTAGCTTCACCGATTTTTGCAATTCCTTTAAAATCCCTTTTAAGGTGAGCCCAGCAAAGCTGTATCAGACCTTTATGGTATTTTGTATATGCGCCCCATCTATCAACACAGAGGATACCCCTGTAGATATTTCCCTCGCTACAGAGAAACAAGTTCGCTTCGCTCAGTCATAGGGTTATAAATATAACACCCTGCGGTCTCTGCCGCAGGGTAGTTTACTATTCACCTCTTCAGCTTTTGCTGCATCTATTACCTGCACCTACGACCCCCTTAACCGGGGACACTATACAGGTTCAGGCCTTAAGCTACTCTTTTCCACACATCTAAATCTTTAAATTTCATTCTGCCCCCTGACAACTGCTCCCTGCACCCTGTGAACCGTTACGTATTATATAATTCAATTATGCTAAAATACACCGTTTATTATTTAATCGCGGGAGGAATTTTATGGATATCAAATCATTTGTTTTGAAAAAAGCCCATGAGGCAAAGGAAGGGGGGAGGGCGATTGCCAGGGCTTCGTCAGGGCAGAAAAATAATGCATTGATAAAAATGGCTGAAGCAATAAAAAAGAAAATAAAGGTGCTTCAAAAAGAAAACAAAAAGGATATTGTTGCTGCAAAGAAAAAAGGACTGCCCGGTGCCATGATCGACAGGCTTACTTTGACAGCAAAAAGAATAGATGAAATGGCGCAGGGGCTTATTGAGATTGCAAACCTGCCTGATCCTGTCGGTGAGATTACAAAGATGTGGAAGAGGCCTAATGGAATGATGGTTGGTAAAATGCGTGTGCCTATCGGGGTAATTGGAATTATTTATGAATCAAGACCGAATGTTACTGCTGATGCAACAGCCCTCTGTCTTAAAGCAGGTAATGCTGTTGTTCTCAGGGGAGGTTCCGAGGCAATAAATTCAAACAGGGCGATTGTAAAGATATTGAGAAGCGTTGCTAAAAGAGAAGGCATTCATGAGGGAGGGATTACTTTTATAGATAACACCGACAGGCAGGCAATAATGGAGATGTTGAAACTCGAAGGAATCATTGACCTTGTCATTCCCCGCGGCGGTGAAGGGCTGATCAGGGCAGTCACGGAAAATTCGCGTATCCCGGTGCTCAAGCATTATAAGGGAGTGTGCCATGTGTTTGTTGACCGTGACGCTGATCTGCAAATGGCTGAGGATATATGCTTTAATGCAAAGGTTCAGCGTCCGGGCGTGTGCAATGCAATGGAGACAATGCTTGTAGATGAGAAGATTTCAGGGAAGTTTCTCCCTGCTATGATAAAGAGATTTAAGAAAGCAAAGGTTTTAGTTAAAGGATGTCCGGTGACAAGGAAGATTGATAAATCTGTTGCTGCAGTCAAAGATGAAGACTTCTATATTGAATACGTTGATCTGATTCTCAATGTAAGAGTAGTTAAAGATATGGATGATGCTATAGACCATATCGCAAAATACAGTTCAGCGCATACAGAGACAATAGTTACAAAAGATTACAGTAAGGCAATGAGATTTTTGAAAGAGGTTGACTCCTCGTCCGTGTTTGTGAATATTTCAACAAGATTCAGTGACGGTTTTCAGTTCGGCCTTGGAGCTGAGATGGGTATCTCAACAGATAAAATCCATGCCCGCGGCCCCATGGGCCTTGAAGAATTGACATGTACCAAGTTTATTGCGCTGGGTGATGGTCAGTTGAGGAGCTAAGAGAAAAATTATACAATGAAAATAGGCGCTTACGGTGGGGCATTTAATCCAATTCATTATGGTCATCTGAGGACTGCAGAAGAGGTCTTTGAGATACTTTCTCTTGATAAGATACTTTTTATAACAGCCGGCAAAACTCCCTTTGACAAACCTGACCTTGAAAAAACTGCCCATCGCTATGAAATGGTCAAAAAGGCCGTAAAGGGTAATCATCACTTTGAGGCTTCTGATATAGAGATTAAGAAAAGAGGAAGATCATATACAGTGGAGACAATCAGGAAGTTGAGGGATAAATACAGGGAGAGTGAACTTTTTTTCATTCTTGGAATAGATGCGTTTCTTGATCTTCCGAACTGGAACCAGCCGGATAAGCTGATTAATCTTGCGAATATTGTTATTATTTCAAGACCCGGTTACAGGTATGCCGACCTGTCATCGTCACCTTATCTGAAGAATGTTTCGGTAAAGACTTTAAAAGAACTTGATAAAGGGATAAAAAACGATTTTTCATTCGACATTTCAAAGACACAGAAGGGCTTTTTATGTAAAGTTACAGGGCTGAATATCTCGGCCTCTCATATAAGAGATTTAATAATGTCAGGGAGAAATATAAAATATCTCTTGCCTGATTCTGTGAAATCCTATATAATTTCAAATAAATTATACGTAAGGAGAGATTCCTTTTTTAGACAGAAAGATAAAAAATAGGGCTGTTAAAGTCGCTGAGCTGGCTATAGACAAGAAAGCCAGAGACACGATAATCCTCGAGTTAAAAGACCTTTCAACAATTGCAGATTATTTTGTAATCTGCTCGGGAGAGAATCCGGCACAGATAAAGGCTATTGCTGATGCAATAGACGAATATTTTTCAAAGAAAAAGATTTTTCCCATAGGAAAAGAAGGATTGGATGTTGCGCACTGGGTCTTAATAGACTACGGTGACATAGTAATTCATATTTTCGACAAAGAAACAAGGGGCTTTTATGACCTGGAAAAGTTCTGGATGGATGCTCCGAGGATACCCGTAGAGGGATGATCCGTGAATATTTGTCTGAATCAGCGGCCTGATAAATTTTTTTTTAAAAGAAGGAAATTAATAAAATGACAAAACTTACTGTTTTTTTCTTAGTTATATTTCTTGCTCTTCTCAGCCTGCTTTCTTTCTTTAACAAAGCGTCTGTTGACTTGACTGTCTGGAAAGGTGTTACGTATGAAGACATCCCTGTAATCGCCCTGATTTTTATATCTGCTGCCGCCGGCATTGTCTCCATGTTTATTATCGCTGCTATCAGGGACGCAAGACGTTATGTCCACAACTGGCAGATGCAGCGCAAACAAAAAAAGGAATCCAGGATACAGGAATCATATTCAAAAGGGCTGGAAGCTTTCTATGTATCGAGATATGAAGAGGCGAGAGAGCTTTTTACCCGCGTTATTGAAAGTGACCCTTCCCACTTAAATGCTTTACTAAGATTGGGAGACATAGCTTTTAATGAGAAGGATTTTGTTAAGGCCACGGATTACTATCTGAAAACGGAGGAATTAAAACCGAGAAGCATTGAGGTTTTGCTTTCTCTTGCAAAAGTTTCAGAGGCAAAGCAGAAGTGGCAGGAGACTATACAATATCTTGATAGTATTCTTAAAATTGATGGTGAAAACGCCGGTATTCTTTACAGAAAGAGGGATATATACGAGAGAAACAGGAATTGGGAAGAACTTATGGAAGTTCAACATAAAATTCTTAAATGCAAGCTTTCAGCCGAAAAGGAACAGGAGGAAAATAAAAATCTTCTCGGTTATAAGTATGAATTAGGAAAATATTATCTTGAAACCGGGTCAGCAGATAAGGCAATAAAAACTTTAAAGAGTATCATCAAATCCGATAAAGACTTTATCGCAGCCTATCTTGCACTTGCCGGGGCATATTTAAAAGATGGAAATAACAAAGAGGCCAGGGCTATTCTTATGAAGGGATATGAAGAAACTTCATCAATAGTCTTTCTTACAAGACTTGAGGATCATTTTATAACAGAAGGCGAGCCGGGGACGATTATCGACATTTATCAAAAGGCTATCCAGAAAGACCGGAAGGATTTAAGGCTTCAGTTTTTCCTTGCAAAACTCTACTACCGGCTTGAGATGATAGATTATGCTTTAGATACAATTAATGCTATAGATTCTTCCGCTTTTGATTATCGTGATCTGCACGTACTTCTTGGCAGTGTTTATGAGAGACGTTCTGAATATGAGAAGGCAATGAATGAATTTAAAAACGCCTTAAAGGTTGAGAAACCGCTTTTAGTTCCTTTTTGCTGCTCTAACTGTAATTATATTTCAGACGAGTGGTCGGGCAGATGCCCTGAATGTAAGAGCTGGAATACCTTTATTTTTGACATTGATGAAATCTGTAAAATCCAGAAAAGACAGAGTAGTACTTGATACAAGCCTGTTTGTTAATCCCGACGTCCGTCACGACTTTGGCGATTCTCCTACAGAGGCAATAAAAGGATTTCTTGTTATAGCTGAACAGATCCCCTCACTTGAATTCTATATGCCTTCTTCGATATTCAGGGAGCTCCTGAATTTTGTAGACCAGAGAAAAATCCCCGGACGTTTGCTGGCAATTCTGCATCAGAAATCACCGAACAAGCATGAGCTGAGCTGCCCTGCATTCCTGCTGTATGAGCTGATAGAGGACATAAGGGACAGAATCAACAAGGGGCTCAGGATTGCTGAAAAGGCTGTCAGAAATGCAGGCAAGCTTGATGAAAGAGAAATCATCCAGGGCATGAGGAAAAATTACAGGGTGGCGCTGAGGGAAGGAATAATCGACAGCAAGGAAGACGTGGACCTCATTCTTCTGGCTAAGGAACTTGATGCCTTACTGGTTACAGTTGATCACGGCGCTATTACGTGGGCTGAAAAACTGGGGATCAGGTGGCTGCTGCCGAACAGGTTCAAGGATTATCTTTTGAGTTTTATTGATTAATGCAGAATTCAGGAATCAAAGTCCCTCCATCTTAATCGGGATAGGGAGGAATTTTTTGCTAATATTATGCTATTTATATATGAGGCTCTTGCAAAAGTCTTGTTTTGTCATTCCCGAGGTAGTAATCGGGAATCCGGTTTATTTAAAAAACAAAGACTTCTGGATACCCGTTTTCACGGGTATGACGGCACAGGTCGTTTTGCAGGGACTTTTGCAAGAGCCTCATAAAGATAACACTAAGTTTTTCCTCCTTGACCCAGTCGAGCTTTTCCTGCTTTGCCACTATTGATTTGCCGATGTCCCAATACAATTGAATAAGCTTCTTATTTACAGCTTTAAGGGCGTCGTACTGGGCCTTATATATGCGGTCTTTGATCTCTTTTAAAAATGTCTTATATTCGGCGGTTACAGCACCTGACATTTCGTTTTCTCCCTTCGGTTATAGAAATCTCTTTGGGTGCGAGGTTTATATATTAACAAAATCAATGATGTCCCCGAAGAGACCTGAAATCTTCACTCATGACCGGTTTGTCACCCATGATTTCTACGGCTCTTTTGGTCGTTAAGACTCGACTCTACGAGCTGCCTGCCGGTATTCTTCAAAGTCGGATATTACTAAGTTTATGAGAATTTTTTCATTTGATCTGGTACTTATAGAATCTGTCAAATAACGGTCAAATAAATCATGGAAGAAAATTTCAGGATTTTCTGCTCGGCGGCCAGAGATTTTCTTTTATTAAGCGTTTTTCAATAACCTGTCCGGATACGCCAAAAAATTTTGATATAGCATGAGCAATATATTCCCTTGTCGATTCACCGGATGTGTCCCATGCATCAAATCCAACACTTTCTGCTAATGATACGGCTTCATTCAGTTTTTCAATCAGCTTGTCTCTTGGTACGAGAAGACGCCCGGCAAATTCATAGGCATGCTGCTCAACCCATGTGTATTGGTCATCAGGTATTGCCTGAAAGAATGTAATCCACTCTTCAATGGATGAATATTGAATTTTTGAAAAGATATCAGAATGGAGCATAAGGTGACCAATCTCATGAGCTATGGAAAATCTGAGCCTGTTCTGAGAACGATCATTTAAAAAGTCAGATTGGTCCAGAACGATTGTTTTAAGGTCCCCGAGTATTAGCGCGTCAACATCACCTGCTTCCCTTAAGTTGACTATAGCACGTATTTCTATATCAAGACCAAACTCCAGTATCTCGAACATATCGACAGGGATAGTATCCGGCGGCCAATATTTGGAACGAAACATATCAGCTTCTTTTCATATGTCCTCAATTTTTATGAATGGGGCCTTAAATTCTGCGGGGTCGATCACGAGATATTAACTTTTCTTGATTTTGTCGACTAATTTAAGCATTTCTTCTTCAGTCGGTTTCTGTCCCCGCAAGGTTCTGAAAAAAGCTGGAAGCTTTTTAACAACCTCGCTGTCAGACATGAGGTCTTTGGGAATTATTCCACGGTCCGCAGCAGCCAAGTCAAAAAAGGTATACCAGTCATCGCTGCCAACTTCGATTTCAAGAGCTTTGGCATAACGTTCAAGTATGTCCGAATCCTGGGGAGGAGGCATTGCCCCGCGTTCAAGGCGGCTTATATTGGCAGGATCAGCAGATGCCTGTAAGCAAAATTCTCGCAGGGTTATTCGTTTCTTTTTTCGAAGATTCTTAAAGAACTCTCCAAAAGACTTATACCCGTCAGGCATATTCACACACTCCCTCCTCTTATAAAATTGTATTTGTTGTACAATTATTACAAATTTATTATACTGATGTCAAGTTTGATGTAAATAAGAGTTTTGATGTCAGGGTTTTCACCTTTGCCGGCTTCCGTTTGGAACAGACGGACGATTTTGTGGAATAGGCAACGGACAGGCTTGCCTGAATCTCTTGCAGCTATATATTCGGTCTGAGTAACTGATATGCCTTCTGGAGTATGAAATCCATACTTTTCTCCGAGGATTTTATTTTTTCGTCACTCATAATTTATAAATCTAGCACAGTACTTAAATAACTTCTGATAATACCAGATTTGCCATACAAACAAAAAGATTTTCCTTGCTATTTATGGCGTTATAATTATCACAAAAATTGGTTCCATAGCTAAGCATTTTTTTCCACAATCTCTATCTCTTCCGGTGTGAGGTCATAAAGGTCATAGATCAGTTTATCTATCTCCTTCTCAAGACGAGGAACATCAGGGCTGTCGGGATTGGCAAGGATTTCCCCAACATATTTAATGATTGGTGCCTTTTCTTTGTCTGAAACATTTGTAACAGGAAACTGTTGCATGAAAATTGCACCCGGTTCAAAAAAAGCTCCGCGTAACAGCGGTAATGTAGAATGAAACCATTGTGTCCCGATTTTTGAATTAAGCATGGCCAAGAGATACAGGTCATTTGTAGGGATAATGAAACATTTTTGGTTTGTTAGAATACCTGTAGAGTCAAATGCAAAGATATTTGTTTTTGTAATATTCGGATATACAATTTTAGATTGCTCAAAGGCTTCATAATATTTACATGACCGCAATTCCCACCAAAACCTGCCCTGATCATCGCGCTTACGCAATTTGTCCTCCCGTTGAGAGAGATGATCATGTACTGCAGGATATGAATATTTGAACGCATCTCTTGCCTCTTTTTCTGATTTTTTGTCCGTCCATGGCCATTGTTTGTTTACACTGCTTGGTATATTGATGATATACAGCCCGGCCCATTCTGCCTTCCATTTCTTTATGTCCCTGCCTCGCAACCAGGGCTTAATAAGGTCTTCACTTTTAGGGTCTTCTGCAATCAACTGCTCACGTGTCTGTTTATCGATTACAAATGCTTCATTAAGCCCTGTTTTAATTCCATAATAAAATCTTCCCTGAACATACTCTCCAAGAGGAGTACCGGCTTTTCTCAGTTTCTCCATCAAGGCAAGAACCTCAGGCGGCTCAAGATTCCATCCTTCTTCCTTAAGGGCGGAAACCGGCATTGGGAATCCGATTTCTGAAAGAGTGTTTTCGAGATGGTCGAGTTGTTCAGCATCGGAAAAGGTTGCGGCGAGGAATTTATCGGAAAATCCCCCTGAATCCCCCTTTTTCAAAGTGGGACTGTTACGCTTCTCCACCAGCAATATCGCCGGATAGGTTGTCGCGTCAAAGATAGGCAGGTCACAAAAATCGATGACCACCTTCGGCGTTACTTCTGTAGCAAGCAGATTGCGAGTATTTTTCCCATAGCCTGCCCTCATGAATTTATTAGGCGCAATAAAACAGAGATGTCCTTTTTCTTTTAACAGATCAATGCCGCGTTTATAAAAATATGTGTATATGTCAGCCGTCCCGCAAAAGAATTTATCATATTCTTTTTTAAGAGCGGGCTTGATATGCTTTATTTTTTCCTGTCTGACATAGGGCGGGTTTGCAATAACAATATCAAATCCACCCTCACCCTTACCCTCTCCCCCAAGGGGCGAGGGACTTTCGATTCCAAACATCCACTCCGGATCAAACCACGAGGCGGCTTCATCAGAAAAAGGGCTCCACTGTGAAAGCTGTAGTGTCTGACTTCCTGTAGCCTTCCACCCCAACGAACGCTCAAACATCCTTGTCTGAATTTCTTCAAATTCTGTTTCAATCTTATGCTTCTCCTCAGGATGACATGAGAAATATCTGTCCCTTAATTCTTTGAGCTGCTCTATATCATCCGCTACCTCAAAGAGGCCGACTGTTTCTTCTTTTTTATCTCCCGGCAGTCCGATAAGGCTGTTAGCGGCTACAAATTTAAACTCAAGGTTCGGCAATGGCACAATACCTCTGTTAGGCTTTTTGTCATCTATGCTTTCATCAACGATCAGCGAGAGAAAAAACCTGAGCTTTGAAATCTCTACAGCAATAGGCTGAATATCAACGCCATAAATGGAGCTTTGAATAATACCAAGCTTATGCACATAATCCCAGTTTTCTCGTTTGAGCTTTTTCTCAAGCTCCTTTTTGACAACCTTGTTTTCTATTTTGGCAAGCTGTCTCGATAGCCAGCTTTTGGATTCAGGATCAACCTTCTGAAGAATAAGCAGCATCTTTTGAAGAATGCCCATTGGGAAAGCGCCGCTTCCGCATGCGGGGTCTATGATTTTAATGTTATCTAATGCGTCAAGAATGCTGTCTTTTTGAGAATCGGTGAGTTCAATGTCCCAATCTTCATAGGAGAGGAGTCTGGAGATTACTTCGTCGCTGACACTCCTCGTAATGACAGACTGAGAATCATAACTCTCAGCAATGATGCCTGCTTTGTCATTGCGAGCGGAGCGAAGCAATCTTTCCTTGTTTACAGCTTGAGATTGCTTCGTCACTTCGTTCCTCGCAATGACAGGCGGGGAATCTTCGTTCCTTGCTATGACATCCTGGTTTTCAGCACTCAGCTTCGTCAACAAGTATTGCTTCAAACTCTGGTCAACCATGTACTCCACAATAGGCCGGGGCGTGTAATAACTTCCCGTCGCCTTTCGGGCGGTCTCGCCTGTTTCCGGATTAATCTCAGCAAGAAGATTTTCAAAAATCCTTCCCAGCATTTCCGGCTCAATGGAAAGCTCAACATCAACAGAGGTGTTTTCGTCAATTGTGAAGTTGTAAGTCTCGAAAACTTCAAACAGTTTCTTTAGCCAGTCATCAGGCACTAACAAAGTATTTAAATGCCTTGAAACACCGAGACGATCAATGTCATAAAAGTCGTGATGTCCGGGAGTAAACAATCCTCCATTCAGGAATGGCACCTCAGACCATGGAAGCGATCCATATTTATCATCCCGCTCTTCAACAGGTGTATTCAGAACTTCAAAAAAAAGCGGCTCCAAAACAGAATGATAAAAGCCACGTTTATTAGTAACCGCTTCAGATGAAAGAATTTCTTCAGGCAGCAAAGAAACCCCAGTGTCTGATCTCTTCTTTTTCAGAAACCAGCAGAAAACAAGCCGGCCAATGAGACGAACTGAAAATTCTTTTTTTCGAGTATCATTAGATGTTGACGGGAGTTGCAGGCTTCCTTCCTCATCCAATTTTTCTTTTTTTCTTATTCCACCTGCCAGTTTTGTAAAAAGGATAGCAATTTCTCTGTAAAAATCTTTATTGACAACCTCAATAGAAAACCTTTTCTTCAGGTCATCAAAGTCCTTTACCCGGCCTTCTTTTATTAAATATTCCTCTGGAGTATGCGTCTTTGTATCCGGCCCGAGAAAGAAGGAATACCTGCGGGGATTGGAGTATTCTTTTTCTATCCTTTTCCCTTGTTCCCATTTCAGATCAATTGTGACAAGAGAGAGCCTGTAATTGGGGGAGCTTTTTGATATGAAAAGGATTAATGCCTTTTGTACACCATACTGCGCCATGAAGCGGAAAGCATCCCTTGAGATTAATACGCGGGGATCATTCTCTGATTCATGCTCTATCTCGTATATATTTAAATCCAGGGACCGCGCTTCGCCAATTTTAATAATCTTCCGGATGCGCTGGGGCTTGAAGCTGACAGGGATTTCTTCTTCGTGATCTTCAAAATCTTCAGTCAGCAGTTGGTTGCGGAAGAAGTTAATATATTGTGTGCGGTTATATGTTTGTGTGAAATCCATAATTCAGGGTCGTTTATATGTTAAAATAAATCATGCCGAAAAAATCATTAAAAGAAACCAATCCTTACCTTAAAGACCCTAAACTGCGTAAGGAACTGACTTACCAATCCGTTTCATCCTCAACCGCTATTGAAGGCGTTCTTACGAAATACCGGAAACTGTCGAAATCCGCAGAGAAAAAGCTCACATTGCTTGTCCGCGAATCCGAAGAGTCCTACGGATAACTGACATCACCCCTATTCAACTCCCGTTATGAACAAGCTGAACAGTATCATCTGTTTGCATCACTCAGATTGCTTCAGGACTTTGTCCTTCGCAATGACAAACCTGTGCACTGTCACTGCGAGCGGAGCGAAGCAGTCTTAAAAACTATCACATAAATCATTCCACTGTAAATTAAAGCTATTAATCAGTTCAATCTTTTTCTTTCTTGACCCTGCCTTTATCTGCTTCTCCCTTAATATCGCACTCTTTACATCCCGGGAGACTTCAAAATAAACAAGCTTCTTTATATTGTATTTACTGCTGAAGCTGCTGACCAGCTTGTTTTTATGTTCATAAGTTCTTCGTTTCAAGTCGTTTGTAACGCCTGTGTAAAGAACTGTATTATTCTTATTCGTCATTATATATACGTAGTATTGCTTTTCCGTGGTCATTTCGCCATCCAGAGATTGCTTCAGGACTCCGTCCTTCGCAATGACAAGGGACTATGCTGTCATTACGGTCTTCCTTTTTTGTCATTGCGAGTGAAGCGAAGCAATCTCTCCGTTAAATCAGTTCTTCAGAAAGAATCAGCACTTCCCTTCCCTCATCAATCTTTTTCTCACGATCAATAATATCTATCAGATATTTATGAGGGACTTCTTTTTCCAGTTCCTTCATATCCTCTTTAAGAGTTTTAATGTCAATGGCCCTTATTAATTTGGCATACCTGTCGGGTAATGCGTCAAGGTCCCTGACAACATACAGAAGGTCTTCAAGATAATCTCTCTTAGTCGGGAGTTTGCCTTTTAATGCCTCAACCTTCTGAATGGCTTCTGTTTTGCCCCTGTCCATAGAGACTTCCGTCTTTCGCGCAAAGAGATTCTTTTTAATATCATCGTAGATCGGGCCGAATGAATCGCTTGTTTTTTTCGCTTCTTCCGGCATATCCGCCTCGAACAGGCGTAATGCTTCGGCTACTCCGATTGAAATGCTCTCTCCCTTTTTACTGCCATACTTAAAGACATACTCCTCACCTTTTTTCCCGAATACGATTACACCGCTTCTGTCTTTTTCCACTCTCCTTCTTATCCTCGACCGCCTGGAAATATTCATTGCTTCATCAATAATCCCGGGCCCGGATACCCGCAGTTTTTTAATGAAGTTTTCATATTTTGTTTCAGGGGAGAGTTCTTCCTGGTTACTGAAGGTCTCCTGAAACTGTTTTGCAAACCAGGACTGTAACTCTTCATCTTTGGTAAGTACTTTTGTATCTTCACCGAAAAGGGCATGCACCATTGCGATTTTTAATGTGGAAATCTGCCTGACCCTGGTTTCGCGCTCACCTGTTGAAGTTGGGAAAAAGTTATAAATAAAAAGCTCGTTAAATACCTTCATGTTTATGCGATTGATCCTGCCGACCCGCTGGATAACCCTTGTCGGATTATAGGGGATGTCATAATTAAAAACAGTTCCGGCCCTGTGCAGGTTAAATCCCTCTGAAATTGCATCAGTGGCTATCAGCAGATCATAATCATCTTTTTGATCCCTGTATCCTGCATCAAAATTTTCCCTGATTATCTGTTTGTTCTTTTTCGTAGCTTCCCCACCGGTATATTTAAAAACTTTCAACTCTTCCTTAAGATTGTCATACAAATAGTCGGTTGTATCTGAAAATTCAGAAAATACGATGATCTTTCTCCCAGGATCAGTTCTTAACTGCCCCCTTATTATTTCCGTAAAGCGCTCAAGCTTGGGGTCATCAGGGAATCCTGCTCCAAACCAGTCACTTCTTATTTCAGACAGGATTCTGATATCTTTCCTGATATCTTCAATAAACTTCTTTTTAAGCTCTTTTTTATCTATAAGCCACAATCCTTTTTCTATATGGTCTTTTAACTCATGTTCGAGAATTGAGTCTTTGAGTTCCTCATCAAGATCTTCACCGGTTGCTTCCATGAGTGAATCGAGATCAGGCAACTTCCCTTTTTTATAAACCGGTATCCTGCCTAATTTTTCGTACCATTCACATATGCGCTCTGAATTGCGGATTATGGAGTCAAGCGTTAATCGAAAGGCATGAATAGAACTTTCAAAGCGTCTGACAAGCAGCCGTTTCATAAAGATCGAGAGATTTATCTGGGACTGTTTCAGCAGGTTTTCATCCACACCCATATCTTTTGCTATTTTTTTGCGGTATTTTTCAAAATTCTTAATGTAACAGGTCGGCTTGTAACGTGCTCCGATGAAGCCTGCATCTTCATCTTCAGGGGCAATTTTATCAAGGGTCTCTTCATAGAGATCGCCCAGATCACTTAGGTCATACTCCAGAATTTGAGGATCATTGACTTTCGGGAACTCAATTTTCTGCTGCTTCAGGTCTTCTTTATATTCCTCTATTTCGTCCAGATCCAGCCGTGAGCGTCTTATCACTAAAGGAGAAAGAATATTTCTTATCCCGTCAGCAACATTTTTTATACGTGCCCTGACAGCGTTGCCGCTTTCTTTTTTAGCAGACCGGATATCTTTGATTTTCTTATATTCGAGAATGAGCCTTCGAAACTGGAAGGAGAGATTGTCAACTGTCTGAATGGTTGAGCGTGACGGTATCTGGAAAAACTTGACCATTGAAAACACATCCTGCGGACGATTGTTAAAGGGAGTTGCAGATAATAAGATTACTTTATTTTTCTGACACAGCTTATGAAGATCAGCGTAATCAGCGGTCAGTTCATTTCTGTATTTATGGGCCTCGTCAATTATTAACACCTTTTCTTCGTCCTGATTGTTCTCTTTAAGCGCCTGTTGAATTTTCCCGCTGCTGTAAATTCTGGCATTGATATCAAATTCATAGCGGTAGTCATCCCACTGGCCTATAAGATGTGGAGGTGTAATTATTATTGTCCTGAGATTGAGATTATGGGCCACTGCAGAAGCAATAATGCTTTTTCCCAACCCTACAACATCGGCAATGATAACCCCGTTATGACGCTGTATCACATCAAGCGCCTTCTTTATGGCATCAACCTGGTATTTAAGGTCAAAATATCTGCCCCTCGTTATCTCAACCGGCAGTCTTATATGCTCTTTGATACGTTCGGAAAAATATTCTTCCAGTACCCTGACATACAATAAAAAAGGCCTTGGAAGTTTATCTATCCAGATTTTTTCAACTACGTTATAGAGGAATTCATCAATATTATTCTTATCAACAATCGTAACGGATTCTTTCCAGAGACTTTCGAATATTTTATACGCCTCTTCATAATTCCGGGCATCACGTGATATTACATTTATTTCAAATCTTCCCTTCATCCCTGCCCTTGTAAAATTACTCGATCCTGTAATAACAGTGCCTGGATATTCACCTCCCTGAGAGAACTCCTCCCTGTTTTCAAAAATGTACAGTTTGGCATGATTGGGCTGAAGGGTTTTCCGGATTTCCAATGATCCGTCCTTTATTTTATCCAGAAAAAGCCGGAACGCGTCCTGCTTTTCTTCTGAATCGAAAAAGTCCGTATCATTAAAGATATCAACAAGCGATTTATAATAGATTTCTCTTATTTTCCCCCGGGCGCTGTGGACTTCCTGAATTATTTCATATTCCCTGATCTTATTGGTCAGATCATGTTCAATGTCCAGACCGACCAATATTTTGGTTTCCTTGTCAACAACATGCTTATGCAGTTCCTGGAATCCCGAGAAATAAAAATACCCGATGAGAAAATACAATTTTTCCGATGAAGGCAGAATGTTTTTGACAACATCTGAAAGGAGCTTTTCCTGGTTTGTAATAAAGTGTGTGCTCATAGCTTGAATAAGATGAAAGCTTTCTTTTTCAGAACCTTCATTCCCCTGGTATTATATATTTAAATCCTTACTTCTGTTGAATAATATACCTTAATGTTGCAAAAAACGGGCAGGTACACAGGGGGTGGTTAATCATGCGCAAAAGAATAATTGCCTTCAAGAAACGCCTTTACATACCAGTCCTTCGCCTCCATGCTGCTGATCGCCATATCGAGCTGCCTGGAGCATCCGAGCAGACGGCCGAGGATATCCAGCCTGTATTCGGTATCTTTCTGTGAAGCGCCTTTTATATCAGCTATGATCATGTCGCCTTTGACCTCCACCCTGAAGTCCAGCGATTCGAGCACCTCTTTTATGAACAATGCCCTCCGGTATCTTCCCTCAGCGCTTGCCCCTCCTCCCTGGAAACGGAAATTGATATAATTATTTATATAGCTCTCCCCGCAAAAGGCATCGAACACAGTGAAATGATATGCCAGTTTTACGCTCATATTCACATACTGGTCCGTGATAATCACGTATACCTTGCCACCTTTTTCCTCAACCCCTGTGCGGACAAAGGACCTTGCCATTACCGAGGCAAGACCTCCCATATCAATATCCACCGCTCCGGACCATCTCACTCCTTCATAGGTCATCCCCCTCCATAATGCCCTGAATGGAATTGAATTAATATGCTCCGGTGAGATTTTTCTTAGAAATCTGGCTTCCTCGGCAATCCCTCCGTCAAGGTCAATAACATAAAAAAACATGGGTATCCGATCGGATACAAGCTGCTGCGTAGAGCCTTCGCCCTCGGCAAGCTCCCCGATGCGGAACATCTCT
>BDSY01000039.1 GCA_002897895.1 bacterium BMS3Abin06 | reverse complement strand
GACGACTTTCTCCAGGATTCTCGGAAATTAATCTCTTGATGAATTCAACGTCCTGCCTGGTTGCTGCCCTGCCTTGATATTTGACTTCCTCCTTCATGTGCTAAAGATAACATAACGGATGTCTGGAATGCAAGCTGATATTTTAATAAGGGACTTTTTACCTCAACTTTTTGAGATGTTACTTGCATTATTCCTAACCACAAACAGATTGAGGCCTGAAATCATCATCGATAGATGCCTGGTGCCCGGTGCCAAATATTTCATCGTGACAGATATTAATGATTTAATACTGCTTCTTACATCAATTGTGTAAATTCCTTGACAGTAAGTCCGGCCTGACGGATAATGGCACGCAAGGTGCCTTTTGCTAATTCTTTATGATTTGGAACTGTTAATCTTCGATAAGGATAATGCTGGTTTCGGAGGATTAAGTGACTGCCTGTCTGATGTCAATGATATAACCTTTTTTCTCCAGCAACGTACATGCTTGCTTACCAGATACAACCGGCAGTTTGCTCAAACGGCTACCTCAATGATCTCTTCGTCAATAGCCGGTGGAACGGGCTCATCGTGCTTCTTTAAACTTTCAATATATCCCTTAATAGCGTCTTGGATATTGTTGACTGCTTCGGATCGTGTTTGTCCCTGTGAAATACATCCCGGCAGAGAAGGACACTCCACAACAAAAAAACCATCTTCATCCTGTTTAATTAAAATTCTGTATTTTATAATATGCTCCTTTTAATTATTAATAAAAGCATAGCAGTTTATTGATTCAAAAGAAAAAAAGTGAGTGGTCATCCGGGGCGAGTAAAGGCAGTGGTAAAGGTTCAGTCTGTAGAGTACCTGGGGTCAAATGTGACAGTATTGCCTCTGTCCTGCTCAATAACTGTTTTGATTTCCGGTTCTTTTTTATTTCTTTCATCTCTTCCTCTTATATTGTTGTCAATTATAAAGATTTGTGACCACACACACTCTGTAGTCACCCATCCTGAATCGGTAAGTCCCGATTTTAGGGTCTGTGACTTTTTCTGATAATTGAACAGGATTCTTTTCTAATCTGAGAAGCGATTTTCCTAATCGGTTTTTTGTGGCGGGATCGAATTTATTTATATCTTTTACAGCTCTGCGGGTATAAACAAGTGTATAACTCATTCACCAAAAATATTTTTTATGTGATCCGGTGTTTCCGGCTTTATATTCTGCGGAACTGCAAAAGTTGAAAAAGTAATGCGTGACGCGAAACGAGGATGGTAAGCCTATCGTTATTTCTGTTTTATCTCAATCAAGTTCCCTGAAAGATCCTTGATAAAATAAACAGTCTTTTCTTTTGTCTTGCCAACGATGAGTTCTATACCGGCCTTCGTGGCTTTTTCTATGATTTCCGAAAAATTATCCAGCAAAAAACCGATGTGGTTGAGATCAGGGGAGGGCGGGTTATATTCGGGAGAGATGAATACCTCTATCTTTATCCCGTCCCTTTCGAAAACAAGCAACTTGATATCCCGTGAAACAGCAAACAACTGCTCTGACAGCTCCTTTGAGACAATAGATTCCTTTGTTATCTCAAACCCTAAAAAGTCTTTGTAAAACCGTACAGCCTGTTCTTCGCTTTTATTGATAATCCCGACGTGATTTAACAGCATATTGTATTGTACCAAAAAACAGCTATCAGCGCTCAGAGCAAAGACGAAATTCTTTGCTTCGTTCATATTTGATTATATTGAAGTGTTCAGGTAAGGCGCTTTAAGATTTTTTAAACAGCGCAAAAAGGAGTTTTTTTATGAATAACAAAATGGGTCATTTGAGTGTCTGTATGAATTTTTTATATCCTTCAGGGGGATTCAGGATACCCATGCCCATGCTGAATGATATGCCGTGAGGAGAGGTTTTTGTCTGAAACCATTTGACTTCACAATCAAGACTTATTTTTTCACCGGAGGGAAGTTTGCATTTAAGCTCAAGCGCTGTTGAAGGAGCAAGGTACTCTATACTATTTGCAGTAGCAGTCACCATGTACAGACCTTTTTCAGAAAAATTCATAATAATACCGGGATAACTTACGCTCCCCGAAATTATTTCAGCATCCAGGCTGTCAACTATCCTTCTATTATCTCTTTTTTCCATGTTCTTAAATGTCCTGAAACGAATTATAATTTTAAGTATACCAAATCATAAGTCGTATGAAAACAAATATCTGTTCCCCGAAGATCTTTACTCCTTTTCAGACAAAAAATATCTTATATAAATAAGCACTGCCAGGTCATAGATAAAATGCATCTGAACAGGAACAAGCAAACTTTCACTCGCATAATAAAGTGCCCCTATATAGAATCCCATAATCGTAGTTACAACCACATACGCAGGGGACACACAATGAATCAGGCCGAAAACAACGCTTGCAGCAACAATCCCGAATTTTGCCTGGAGGACTCCGCGAAATAAGATTTCCTCTGCAAAACCTGCAAGCAGAGAAATCAGGACTAAATCAAACAGCCCGGCGTTTGCAAAAATTGTCCTCAAATCAGTCATGATTGTTTTTTTCAGAGAGCTGAATATGGGAATGTTTTCTGCTTTTTCTGAAAGAGTAAACAGGAAAAGAATAAAAGGCGGCACTGCTGCGGCAGTGCCTGTGAGGATATCCTGCAAAGGACTATCAGTCAATGGAAGAAGGTTAATATTAAAATATCGAGCCAATAAAAGGGCTAACAGGAGGGCTGCCCCCTCCATGAGGAGGGTGATGATTAAAATCTTGCCCCTTGGATATTTCACAGCGCTTTTTATTTCTCCCTCATTTCAGATATCTTAGCGCATTGTAAAAGTTTTGTAGGGGCAATTCATGAATTGCCCCTGCTTACCTGCCATATTTATACAACATTAAGGATAAGATAAAAAAAGCGGCTCTCTTAAATGAGAACCGCTTTTTTGTGAAAACTGAATCAGCTGAATATTTATTTCTTTCTTTTATTTTTAAGCTGAGCCTGGGCCGCTGCAAATCTTGCTATAGGAACCCTGTAAGGAGAACAGCTTACATAATCGAGGCCTATGTTGTGACAGAACTCGACAGACTTTGGCTCTCCCCCGTGCTCGCCGCAAATTCCGAGCTTGAGATTCTTCTTGACCTTCCTTGCTTTTTCTACCGCTATTTTCATAAAGGCGCCGACCCCGTCAATGTCAATAGAAATAAAGGGGTCTTCTTCGAGAATTCCATTCTCTACATAGTACGGAAGGAACCTGCCGGCGTCATCCCTTGAAAGACCGTACACTGTCTGTGTAAGGTCATTTGTGCCGAATGAATAAAAATCCGCAACTGCCGCAATTTTGTCAGAGGTTACGCAGGCACGTGGTAATTCAATCATCGTTCCTACTGTGTATGCAACTTTTACTTTGCGTTTTTGCTGTACCTCTTCTGCAACCGACACAACTACCTGTTTCATTGCCTCGAGCTCTTTAACATGGCCTACGAGAGGTATCATGATCTCAGGCATGACTTTCACCTTTTTCTTTTTAAGCTCACACGCAGCTTCCATAACAGCCCTGGCCTGCATAGCGTAAATTTCAGGATAGGTTACACCCAGACGGCAGCCGCGGTGGCCGAGCATCGGGTTAAACTCATGGAGTGACTTGTTTTTTGCATCTAATTGGCTGAAGCTGACTCCCATATCTTTTGCAAGCTCTTTCAGTTCAGTCTCGGTGTGAGGAAGGAATTCATGGAGAGGCGGATCCAGAAGTCTTATGGTGACGGGAAGACCGTGCATTGCCTTGAATATGCCTGCGAAATCACGCTTCTGGAACGGCAATAATCTGGCAAGCGCCTTTTGCCTTCCTTCCAGGGTATCCGACAGAATCATTTCCCTGACGGCCTTGATCCTCTCAGGCCCGAAGAACATATGCTCTGTTCTGCAGAGTCCGATGCCCTCAGCGCCGAACTTTCTTGCAACAGTTGAATCATTGGGGGAATCGGCGTTTGTCCTGACCTTTAAAGTCCTGGTCCGGTCAGCCCATGTCATTAACTCTTTATACCACTTGTTGTGTTCAGGGTTTGCCGACAGAAGTTTTAATTTTCCTTCGTAAACTCTTCCCTTTGTTCCGTTCAGGGTTATCCAGTCGCCTTCTTTAATTACTCTGCCGTTTACATTAATCTGTTTTTTAGCGACGTTTATATCCAGTTCCGAACAGCCGACAATACAGCATTTACCCCATCCCCTTGCAACGAGCGCTGCGTGGCTGGTCATTCCACCTTTTGCAGTGAGGATAGCCTCCGCAGCGTGCATGCCGTGAACGTCTTCAGGAGAGGTTTCAGTTCTTACGAGGATTACTTTCTCGCCTTTATTTGCCCATGCCTCTGCATCATCAGCAGTGAGGACAACCCTTCCTTCAGCGCCGCCCGGTCCTGCGGGCAGACCTTTGGCAAGTTCAGATGCTTTCTTTTCAGCAGCAGGATCAACACTCGGGTGGAGGAGCTCGTCTATCTGATCCGGCCTGACGCGTAACACCGCAGTCTCCTGATTGATAAGTTTCTGCTTTGCCATTTCAACCGCCATGCGGATTGCAGCCTGTCCATTACGCTTTCCAACTCTTGTCTGGAGCATCCAGAGTTTTCCATTTTCGATGGTGAACTCAATGTCCTGCATGTCCTTGTAATGTTTCTCAAGATTTTTTTGATAGGTGAATAATTCTTTATATATCTTCGGCATTGCTTCCTCAAGCGAATGAAGATGTTTTGTATCAGCAGTCTTGCCGGCCTTGTTCACGGGATTGGGGGTCCTGATTCCTGCCACAACATCCTCTCCCTGTGCATTGGGAAGCCACTCACCGAAGAACATGTTTTCTCCTGTTGCGGGATTACGTGTAAAAGCAACGCCTGTTGCCGAATCATCACCGGTGTTACCGAAGACCATGGCCTGGACATTAACCGCTGTTCCCCAGTGTTCTGGAATTTTTTCGATCTTTCTGTACGACACTGCCCTCTTTCCCATCCATGACTGGAATACAGCGCTGATGGCGCCCCATAACTGCTCCTGCGGATCGTCCGGAAATTCCTTTTTGAGTGTCTGCTTGATAATGACTTTAAATTTATCACAAAGCTCTTTGAGGTCATCGACCGTCAGGTCGATATCGCTCTTGTATCCTTTTTGCTTCTTTACTTTCTCGATTTCGTGTTCAAGTTTGTAGCGGATCCCATCCTGGTCGGTTTTGGGCTCTATCCCGGCGGCCTTTTCCATAACAACATCGGAATACATCATCATCAGGCGGCGGTAAGCATCATAAACAAAACGGGGATTACCGGTCTTTTTAATAAGACCGGGGATTGTCTTTGTTGTAAGGCCTACATTTAATACGGTCTCCATCATGCCGGGCATGGAACTGCGGGCTCCGGAACGCACGGAAACGAGGAGAGGATCATTTACGTCTCCAAGTTTTTTTCCCATTATTTTTTCAACCCTTGCAAGGGCGGTATCTGCCTGCTTTTTTAATTCCCCGGGATACTTGCGGTTGTTTTTATAATAGAGCGTGCAGACCTCGGTAGTGATGGTAAATCCGGGTGGCACCGGCAGCTTTAACTTTGGATGTCCTGCCATCTCCGCAAGATTTGCGCCTTTCCCTCCAAGAAGATTTTTCATACTTGCATTACCGTCAGCTTTGCCGTCTCCGAAAAAATAGACATACTTTTTAGCCATTTCGACCCTCCAGAATTTTAATTCAAGATTTATAATGCAAATGGGTTAAATAATTTAAACCGCTAAATATTCTACACAAAATATCAATTTAAATTCAAACATGAAAATTACATAGCAGCACAGCTTCCCTCATTGATAAAATTACAGGCAATCTTTTTCAGGAATATTTTGTTTAAAAAAATTCATTTTAAATATCGGGCCGCTTGCAAAGACCTTCACTTTGTACTTTTTAAAGACTCTTTAGTATAAAATTAACTTGTAAATATAATTGACATAGTTGTAAAATATAATTACGTAAGATTATTGGCGAAAGGGTGAAAATTTAAAACCCACCCTTTTGGATGCTGTTTTTTATATTTATAGAATTGAAAGGTTTTCTGAATGAACGAAGGGCATGAGAAAATTCAGGAAGAGACCACAGAGAGCCGGCAGGCTGTAACGGATCTGATTAACTCAGTAAAATTTCTCAACACAATATTTGACAGTATCAGGGACCCCTTCTGCGTTTTCGACAGAAATTACAATATAGTAAGAGCCAATGAGGCTTATGCAGACATGAAGAAGATGAGGGTGCAGGACCTCAGAGGAAAGAAATGTTATAAGTTTCTGCACGACAGAAACGACCTGTGTGAAGATTGTATCGTGGAAAAGTCTTTCAGGTCAAAAGATTCCTGCGCCGGGGAAAAATTAATCACATTAAAAAACGGCTGGAAGATATGGTTCGAAGTTCATACTTATCCTTTGTTTACTGAACAAGGCCTGGTCTCCTATATCATTGTATATATGAGGGACATCACTGACCGCAAACTTGCCGAAGAGGCTTTGCGGGAAAGCACGGAGAGATATGTTTTATCTGCCCGCGGCGCCAACGACGGGTTGTGGGACTGGGATATTCAATCCAATGTTATCTATTATTCGCCAAAGTGGAAATCCATGCTCGGCCTCGATGAAGACGGAATTACAGACAGCCCCGATGAATGGCTGAAACGGGTGCATCCTGATGACCGTGTGCAGTTAAAGAAAGAGATATCTTCCCATATTGACGGGCACACTTCTAATTTCAGAAGTGAATATCGTATCTTGCATAAAGACGGCTCCTTTCGATGGATGCTCAGCCGGGGAGTGGTTATCCGCAACAGCTCACTCAGGGCCTGCCGGATGGCCGGGGCTATGATGGACATTACAGAATGGAAACAGGCTGAAGAACAGCTCTTGTTCGATGCCCTGCATGATTCCCTGACAGGTTTGCCGAACAGGGTCCTTTTTATGGACCGTCTCAAGCATGCGATTAAGCGTGAAAAGCGCCAGGGTGAATATATGTTTGCGGTTCTTTTTCTGGATATGGACCGTTTTAAGGTTTTCAATGACAGCCTTGGCCACACGTCCGGCGATCAATTGCTGGTTGCGGTCAGTCAAAGGCTTCAGGATAGTCTTCGTCCGGGTGATACGGTTGCCCGTTTTGGCGGAGATGAGTTCGCAATTCTTCTTGAAGATTTAAAATACAGAGAAGAAGCCCTGGCCATTATTGAACGAATACAGGAAAAACTCTCATTGTCCTTTAATTTAAGCGGCCAGGAGGTTTTTACCTCCGTGAGTATCGGCATAGCCTTCAGTACAACGGGCTATGATCAGCCGGAGCACCTGTTACGCAATGCCGATATTGCTATGTATCAGGCCAAGTCTAACGGAAGCGCCCGGTGCGAAATATTTGATGCAAGAATGTATGCCAGTGCAGTGGCCCGTTTGCAGTTGGAAACCGACCTGCGCCAGGCGGTTAAACAAAATGAATTTGTTCTTCATTATCAGCCGATTGTATCCATGCAATCCGGCAGGATTACCGGGCTCGAGGCCCTTGTGAGATGGCAGCATCCTGTTCGCGGCCTTATCCACCCCAAGGAATTTATTCCTATCGCAGAAGAAACAGGGTTGATCACCGGTCTCGGTGAATGGGTATTGCAGGAGGCATGCCGTCAATTGAAAATATGGCACAGGCAATTTCCTTCAACTCCTCCCCTGACTATCAGTGTAAATATATCCAGCAAGCAATTATTACCCAATCTTCTTGAACTGATAAAACGCCTTCTTCAGGAAACCGCTATAGAACCGGACAGGTTAATACTTGAGATTACGGAAAGTATGATCATGGAAAATGCCGAGTTAGTCGCCCCCTTGCTGCTGCAATTAAAAGATCTTGATATTAAGTTGTATATTGATGATTTCGGCACCGGGTATTCGTCATTGAGTTACCTGCACCACTTCCCTGTTGATGTGCTGAAGATTGACCGTTCTTTTGTTGCGAGGGTCGGGGATAGCGGGGAAAATCTGGAAATCGTGAGGGCAATTGCGACTTTGGCGCATAGCCTGGATATGGACGTGATTGCCGAGGGAGTTGAAACAGAAAATCAACTTGTACAGCTTAAAGCCATGGAATGTGAATATGTGCAGGGTTTTTTTTTCTCCGAGCCGTTAGACAACAAAAGGATAGTAAATTTGTTGCTGCAGGGAAATTTTGATTTAGAAACCCGTTTAGCCCATTCTTCAAATTTTTAATAAAAATCACTCAACTATTTTTGAAAAATCTCCCAGAGAGTCAAAAAGTTTTTTTACAGAAAGAAGCAGGGCAAGCCTGTTTTCCTGTATCTGAACATCCCTGTCCATTACAAGTACCTTGTCAAAAAAAATGTTAATGGGTTCTTCAAGTTCAAACAATGCCTTGAAATCTGTTTCCGTTAAATTATCCCGCACCTTCACTGATACCCTGAACAGTTCTTTCTCCGGGGCCTCAATCAGGAGTTTTTCTTTTACATCTCCGGGCCGGGCCTTGTTAATGATATTATGAACCCTTTTTGCCGCCAGAAGAAGTCCCGGGAATTCAGGATATGCCCTGAACTGTGAAAGAATGGCGATTCTGTGCATGATATCTTTAATATTCATCTCCCGTGTTGAGAGCACTGCATTAATTATGTCGTGGCTGTAACCCCGGGATAATAATATTCCTTCAAGCCTCTGGCTGAAAAACTGTAATATTTTTCCGGAAACCGTTTTTCTCTCCTCCGGAACAGGCACCAGGTTTTCAAGAGATTTATCTATGAGACTGTCTAATGAAAGAGGGTAATCGCTCTCCTGTAATATACTGATTATCCCTGCTGCCTGGCGTCTCAGGGCAAAAGGGTCTTCAGAGCCTGTGGGAATCAGGCCGAGAAAGAAGAATGAGGAGATATTGTCCATTTTATCTGCGAGCGATAATATGGCGCCTGTTTTGCCTGACGGCAGTGAATCGCCCGGAAATCTCGGGAAATAATGTTCATAAATTGCAGATGCCGTCTCCTTGTCTTCCCCGGAATTTAAAGCATAAATCATTCCCATGTAACCCTGCAGTTCAGGAAATTCTCCAACAACACCCGTTACAAGGTCTGCCTTACAGAGCATTGCCGCCCTTGTGAGTTTTTCTTTTGATTGCAGTCCCAGGTTGTCTGCAATGAATGAACACAATAATGATACTCTCTCTGCTTTCCGGTAAAGACTGCCGAGTTTTTCCTGGAAGGTTACTTTCTTTAATTTTTTTGTATAATCCCGGAATGGTATTTTCCGGTCTTCAATATAATAAAACCCGGCGTCTTCAAGCCTTGCCCTGAGAACACGTTCCGCGCCTTTCCTGACCATATCGTTGTTTTCTGCTTTCGTGTTGCTTACAACTATAAAAGACGGAGCCATGCCGCCGTCTTTATCCTCAACCGAGAAATATTTTTGATGTGTCTTCATAACAGTGATAAGCAGTTCTTTGGGCAGAGTGATATATTTGTCATCAAAACTTCCCAGAATTGCAGAGGGATACTCTACAAGGTTTGTGACTATATCCAGCAATTCCGCATCTTCATGTACCCTGCAACCGACTGCAGTTTCAATTTCCTTCAGCCCTTCCGAGATTGCATCTTTTCTTTCAACCGGATCGGCAAGGACATGGCTTTGCCTGAGAAGAGGCAGGTATGCAGGGGGGTCGTCTATCTTAATAGCTGCAGGTGACAGGAACCTGTGGCCGTATGAAATGTCGCCGCTCTTTATGCCGTCCAGATCGAATGGAACAATCTCATTACCGAACATTGCAAGAATCCATTGTATGGGTCTGAAAAATCTTAATGAGCCGCTGCCCCATCTCATTGATTTGGGGAGCTGGAGTGAAGATATAAGTTCCGGTATTGCCCCTGCAAGAATATCCCTGGTTGCCCTGCCTTTTTCTTCAATAGTTGCTGCAACATACTCGCCGCGTTCCGTCTTTTTTATTTTCAAGTCTTTCACATCTATATTCAGGGATGCGGCAAACCCTGTTGCAGCCTTTGTCGGAGACCCTTTATCGTCAAAGGCAACCTTTTTCGGTGGGCCGAGGGACTCTGTAGTCGAGTCTTTTTGTTTTTCTGAAATGCCTTCTATATATACTGTCAATCTTCTCGGTGTGGCGTACAGGGAAATGTTTCCATATTCTATCAAGCTTTTATCAAGAAGCTGAATAAAAGCGTCCTTCAGCAATGCCAGGCCGACAGAGACAAACCTTGCCGGTATTTCTTCTGATCCTATTTCAAAAAGTAAAGGTTTCATGATTATATATTGTCTGTGTATAAATGCTGTTTTTTTGTCATGCCCGAAGTCTGTAATCGGCCATCCGGAACTCACTTAAAAGACTGGATTCCCGCTCAACAGACTGCGGGAATGACGGCTTAATTGTTATGTTTATACACAGACTCTATTTAGTTTTTAACAGCGGGAATCCCATTTCCTCCCTTAATTTCAGGTATCCTCCGGCACATTTTTTTGAAAGATTTCTTACCCTTGCAATATATGCGGTTCTTTCCGTGACGCTTATTGCTCCGCGGGCATCAAGCATATTAAAGCTGTGAGAACATTTCAGGCAGAAATCGTAGGCCGGCAGAACGAGACCTTCTTTTATGAGGCGTAAGGCTTCTGCTTCATATTTTTCAAACAGACTGAAGTGCAAGTCTATATCGGCTGTATCAAAATTATATCTTGAAAACTCCACCTCTGTCTCATGATGAATATCACCGTACGTTATGCCTTTACTCCACTGAAGGTCAAAGACATTATCCACTTCCTGGAGATACATGGCAATCCGCTCAAGTCCATAGGTAAGCTCTACTGAGACAGGCTTCGACTCAATGCCTCCCACTTGCTGGAAATATGTGAATTGCGTTACTTCCATTCCGTCAAGCCAGACTTCCCATCCGAGTCCCCATGCACCGAGAGTCGGGGATTCCCAGTCGTCCTCAACAAATCGTATGTCATGTTTGAGAAGATCAATATTAATGGCTGAAAGGCTTTTTAAATAAATTTCCTGGGCATCAGGCGGAGAAGGTTTTAATATTACCTGATACTGGTAGTAATGCTGAAGCCTGTTCGGGTTTTCCCCGTATCTGCCGTCAGCAGGTCTTCTCGACGGCTCAACGTATGCAGCTTTCCAGGGTTCCGGACCAATGACCCTGAAGAATGTTGCGGGGTTGAAAGTGCCTGCGCCTACTTCAATATCGTAAGGCTGATGGATTATACAGCCCTGTTCAACCCAGAATGTATGGAGTTTTAAGATTAAGTCCTGTAAGTACAATTTTTATTCTGACTCTGAGGATATTTGAAAGATTCTTAAAATTAATTTCTGAAAATAAATCATATAAGGAAGCTTATGACTTTGTCAACGGTTTTTGCTGCTGGTCAGCAATTCCCGGTGAAAATCAATGCACTTTTGACTTTTTGGAAATAAGAATACCATCTTTAATATAGCCTGTAGAACATTCATTCCTCTTTCCTCCCTGAATACTTGCATTTTCAAACGCCACACAGTCCCCTGAACTGGTGCCTTTCTGTATTCTCGGACAGCCTGTCAAGGATCGACCCCATGATTTATTTTTGAACAAAGAGATTACGATTATTTTAATAGACTAAGTAATTCAACAGTTGCTAAGATATACCGAGAAATTACAAAAGGAAATGAAAGGGGACAGGAACCTGCGGCGACAAATATTTCAAATTGAGAAGAATATGGACAATTCCAAGACCCCTGTTCGTTCTCCTATGCGGTCATAAAAAATGAATTAAGAACTGGAGAAGCACATGGCAAAAGCCAGAAACAACAACACCGAAGAGCCGATAGAAAAACAGCTCTGGAAAGCAGCCGATAAGCTCAGGAAAAATATTGATGCAGCGGAATATAAGCACATTGTTCTGGGATTGATATTTCTGAAGTATATTTCTGATGCCTTTGAAGAATTATTCAGCAAGCTCAAGAATGGTGAAGGCGAATATGCCGGTGCTGACCCGGAAGACAAGGACGAATACAAGGCGGAAAATGTCTTTTTTGTGCCACCTTCTGCGCGGTGGAGTTTCTTAAGAACCCATGCCAAACAGCCTACTATCGGCAAAACCGTTGATGAGGCAATGGATGCCATAGAACGGGAAAACCCATCTCTTCGGGATGTATTACCCAAAGTATTTGCCCGCGGCAACCTCGACCCGACAAATCTTGGCGGTCTTATCGACCTGATAAGTAATATTGCGTTGGGTGACGCCAAAGCCCGAAGCGCCGATGTGCTGGGGCATGTGTTTGAATATTTCCTTGGTGAATTTGCTTTGGCAGAGGGGAAAAAGGGCGGCCAGTTTTATACGCCCCGTAGCGTTGTCGAGTTGCTGGTAGAAATGCTGGAGCCATATAAAGGCAGGGTGTTTGACCCATGCTGCGGTTCCGGCGGCATGTTTGTTCAGTCGGAAAAGTTTGTGGCTGACCATCAAGGCAGAGTGAACGACATTTCCATTTACGGGCAGGAGAGCAATCAGACCACATGGCGGCTGGCAAAGATGAATCTGGCAATTCGGAGTATCGATAGTTCCCAGGTGAAATGGAATAACGAAGGATCTTTCCTGAATGACAGCCACAAGGATTTAAAAGCCGATTATGTGATCGCCAATCCGCCGTTTAATGACAGCGACTGGAGCGGTGACCTTCTCAGAAAAGACGGCAGATGGAAATACGGCACGCCTCCCACCGGAAACGCCAACTATGCCTGGATACAGAACTTCCTGTATCACTTAAGTCCCAGCGGTCAGGCCGGTTTTGTTCTGGCAAAAGGCGCTTTGACTTCCAAGACTTCCGGTGAAGGAGATATCCGCAAAGAACTGATTGAAGCCCGCCTGGTGGATTGCATTGTCAACCTGCCTGCCAAGCTGTTTTTGAATACCCAGATACCGGCCAGCCTGTGGTTCCTGAGCCGCAATAAAGCCAATGGCAAATTTCGCAACCGCACTGACGAAATCCTCTTTATTGATGCTCGTAATATGGGGCATTTGATTAACCGCAGAACACGGGAGTTTTCAGCTGAGGATATTGCCACCATTGCTGGGACCTATCACAATTGGCGTAATCCGGACGGGGATTATGAAGACATCAAAGGGTTTTGTAATTCAGCCTCCATTGAAAGGGTCAAAGGACTGGATTATGTGCTTACACCGGGACGGTATGTGGGCTTGCCGGATGATGAGGATGATTTTGATTTTAATGAGCGGTTTGGCAAGCTGAAGGCGGAGTTTGAGGAGCAGTTGAAGGAGGAAGCGAGATTGAATGCGCTGATTGCTGAGAATTTGGGGAAGGTGAAATTGATATGAATGAAGCTCTAACTCAGGATAAAACCTATTCTATCTGGCTCAAAGAACTCAAACAAAAAGTTCGATTGGTTCAGATAAAAGCGGCAGTTAAAGTTAATTCCGAGCTGTTGCAGTTTTACTGGGAATTGGGGCAGGATATTGTAGATAAACAGAAAAATGCCAAATGGGGCGATGGCTTTTTAAAGCAACTGAGTATCGATTTATCATCAGAATTTCCCGATATGAAGGGATTTTCTCTGAGTAATCTTAAGTATATTAAGCAGTGGTATTTGTTTTATTCGCAAGAAATTGGAAAAAGCCAACAAGCTGTTGGCCAATTAGTTCAAATCCCTTGGGGGCACAATATTGCTATTGTTTCCAAATGTAAAAACCTGGATGAAGCTCTCTTCTATATTCAGAAAACCATACAAAACAACTGGTCAAGATCCGTCCTGATTCATCATGTCGAAAGCAACCTCTTTAAGCGTGAAGGTAAAGCCATAACAAATTTCAAGGCGACATTGCCTGAACCGCAGTCAGACTTGGCAAGAGAAACACTGAAAGACCCCTATAAATTCGATTTTCTGACATTAACAGAAAAACACAACGAAAAAGAACTGGAAAACGCCCTGATAAACCATGTCACCAAATTCCTCCTGGAACTGGGAGCCGGGTTTTCATACATTGGCAGGCAATACAAACTGGAGATTGCCGGTGATGAGTTTTTTATTGATCTGCTTTTCTATCATGTGAAGCTCCACTGCTATGTCGTGGTTGAGCTAAAATCTGTGAAATTTAAACCGGACTTCGCCGGTAAGCTTAATTTTTATGTATCGGCTGTAGATGGAATTTTAAAATCAGAGCAGGATAACGCCACTATCGGTATTCTTATCTGCAAATCGAAAAATGATACAGTGGAGGAATATGCCCTGAAGGATGTTCATAAACCGATTGGGGTGAGTGAATACATCATCACCAAAAATCTGCCGGATGAATTTAAATCTTCTTTGCCAAGTATTGAAGAAATTGAGGCGGAATTGAGTGGAGGGGAAGAGTGATAATGAAGAATGGAGAATGTCTGAACTGTGATTTATTTGATTTTATGATGGACTATGATTATAAAAATCAGCGTAATCAGTTAATCACAAAAATCAGAGTTCAGACAATTGGGAAGGTGGAAGTTAATGGGTGAGTGGAAGGAATATAACATTCTTGATTTAGCTGAAATTCACAACCAATCACGTGTACCTTTAAGCAAAATGCAAAGAGCGAAAAAACAAGGGGTGTACCCTTACTATGGAGCGTCAGGCATTATTGATTACGTTGATGACTACCTATTTGATGGTGAGTTTGTTTTGATATCAGAAGACGGAGAGAATCTCAAGTCTCGTCAAACACCAATTGCATTTAAAGCAAATGGACAATTCTGGGTTAATAATCATGCTCACATTTTAAAGGGGCTTAAACCTTTCCACAATGATTTGATGATCTATTACTTTCAAAATATGGATTTGAATCCATATATAACGGGAGCTGTTCAGCCAAAACTTAACAAGGCTAACTTACTGTCTATTCCAATCTATTTACCAGAAGATGAGGCTGAACAAAAAGCCATCGCCTCAGTCCTTTCCAGTCTCGATGACAAAATAGACCTGCTCCACCGCCAGAACAAAACCCTCGAATCCATGGCGGAAACGCTTTTCAGGCAGTGGTTTGTGGAGGAGGCGCAGGAGGATTGGGAGGCGGGGTGTTTGGGTGATGTTATTGAGCTTGTATACGGAAAAGGACTGAAAAAAGAAATCAGAACAGTACGGGTTATCCAGTAATTGGCTCAAGTGGCACTGTTGATTATCATTCTGAATTTTTAGTAGAAGGCCCCGGGATTGTTATCGGCAGAAAAGGTACGCTTGGTAAAGTTATTTACCTGTGGGAAAACTTTTTCCCAATAGACACAACATACTATGTCAAATCAAAAGTTGACTCTGCTGGTTTACTGTATGAATATTTTTTGTTGAAGACCCTCAATTTTGAAGACATGAATTCAGACTCAGCAGTTCCTGGCCTAAATCGCGACATTGCGTTATCTACAGAAATTAAAATTGCTCCTTTAGAAAGATTGCAAGAGTTCAATCAGTTTAATTCAGCGTTTATTGATAAAATGAGAGAAAATACAAAACAAATCCGCACCCTCGAAAAACTTCGCAATACACTTTTGCCAAAACTGATGAGCGGTGAGGTCAGGGTCAATGTAAAGACGCAATATTTTGCGTCTCAATGAAATAATTATGAACGACAACTACAAAAATAAATATCGCATTGCATCAACACGTTTACAAAATTGGGATTACGGATGGAATGGTTTGTATTTTATAACCATTTGCACCCAAAACCGGGAATGTTATTTTGGTGATATTTTGGACAGGAAAATGAATTTATCACCAATCGGAAAAATGGCGGAAAAATATTGGCTGGAAATACCCAATCATTTTCCTTTCGTAAAATTGGATGTGTTTGTGGTAATGCCAAATCATATCCACGGCATTATTATAATCGATAAACCAAATAATGAACAAAACACCGATACCGATACCGTAGAGACGCAAAATCTTGCGTCTCTACAACAACCAAAACAAACATCAAAAAACAAATTTGGACCACAATCAAAAAATTTGGCATCAATTATTCGTGGTTTCAAAATTGGTGTAACAAAATATGTCAAAAACAATAAATTGGAATTTGGATGGCAACCACGGTTTTATGATCATATTATTCGAAATGAAAAATCGTATCAAACCATATCGGAATACATTGTAAATAATCCCGTAAAATGGGAAACGGATAAATTAAATAGTCGTACGGGAAATGCGGTGATGGAACAATCCTCAGTAGAGACGCAATATTTTGCGCCTCTACTTTGAAATCCGGATGGTATAAAATGACTAAAAAGAATACTGCAAAACCGGCAAAACAAAATTCATCATTAGAATTATTCTCAAACTTTGTCATTTTCCAAACCGCAAACGGTAAAGTAAATATCGATGTCTTCTTTCAAAATGACACCCTCTGGCTGACCCAAAAGAAAATTGCGGAACTATTCGAGAAAGGCAGAAGCACCATAACCGAACACTTCAAGAAAATTTTCGATGAAGGTGAATTGGATCAAAAACTGGTATGTCGGAATTTCCGACATACCACCCAACATGGGGCAATTGAAGGGAAAACCCAGGAAAAAGAGGTTAAATATTACAATTTGCGGGCTATTACAGCGGTCGGCTACCGGGTAAATTCTCATAGAGATAGAGAGTTTCGAAAATGGGCAACGGAAATCCTGCATGAATATATCATCAAGGGCTTTGTCATGGATGATGAAAGACTTAAACAGATTAAGCATTTTGGAAAAGATTACTTTGATGAAATGCTTGAGCGCATCCGGGAGATCAGTGACACTTTGTTGCCAAAACTGATGAGCACTGAAGCCCGTTTAAAAATATGAAATACAATCCTGATATCCATCACCGCCGTTCTATTCGATTGAAAGGATATGATTATTCAAAGGAGGGTTTATATTTCATTACCACTTGTACACAAAATCGATTGTGTTTGTTCGGGGAAATTGAAAAAGGAGGAATGATTTTAAATGACGCGGGCATAATGATTAAAACCATATGGCATGAAATACCGGAATATTATCATGGATTTAATGTTCATGAATGTGTTGTTATGCCAAATCATATTCATGGAATCATTCAAATTTCATCCAATCCCAAACCTGTAGGGGCTGGCCCCCGTGCCTGCCCTGTCTGTACCCACCCTGTCAATGAATTGCAACAAACAAATGTGCCAACAACAACCCGGCAACCGCCAACAAAAGGGCAACCACGGGGGGGTGCCCCTACGATGTCATTATCCGATGTTATGCATCGGTTTAAAACATTAACCACAAAACGATATACGGATGGGGTTAAAAATAATGATTGGCCTCGCTTTGACAAAAAATTATGGCAACGTAATTATTACGAACATATTATCCGTAATGAAAAATCATATTATCAAATATCAGATTATATTCAAACCAATCCTCTGAAATGGCAGGATGATAAATATTATGCATAAAATCACCGAATCAGAAATAGAAAAATTCGCCATCGAACTACTTGAAAAGCAAGGCTACCAATACATCTACGCACCTTCAATTGCACCGGACAAGGTGAATGGCGAAGCCAGAGAGGGTGCCCTGGGGTACAGCGACACACCGGAAAGACAAAGCTTTGAAGATGTACTGCTCATGGAGCGACTGCAAACAGCCGTTGGCAGGATCAACCCGACTATTCCTGCTGATATCCGGGAAGACGCTGTCAAGCAGGTTCTAAGGCTCGCTTCCCCTGAACTCATTGCCAACAATGAAGCCTTTCACCGGATGCTGACAGAGGGGATAAAAGTCACTTATCAAAAAGACGGCCACAGCCGTGGTGATCTGGTCTGGCTGATTGATTTTAATAATCCGGAAAATAACGATTTTGTCGTTGCTAACCAATTCACCGTCATCGAAAACAACGTCAACAAAAGACCGGATGTGGTCCTTTTTGTCAATGGCCTCCCTCTGGTGGTCATCGAGCTGAAAAACCCGGCGGATGAAAACGCTACCGTAATATCGGCATTCAGACAGTTTCAGACCTACATGCAGACGATCCCCAGTCTCTTTACCTACAACGGCTTGATGATTATTTCCGATGGCCTTGAAGCCAAAGCCGGTTCCATCTCTGCCGGACTCAGCCGTTTTATGGCGTGGAAGACAGCAGATGGCAAGGTGGAAGCTTCTCCACTTATCGGTCAATTGGAAACCCTGATCAAGGGAATGCTTAATAAGAAAACCCTACTGGATCTTATACGTCATTTCATTGTTTTTGAAAAATCAAAAAAAGAGGACAGGGAAACAGGGATTATTACCATCCAAACTGAGAAAAAGCTCGCATCCTATCATCAATACTATGCAGTAAATCGTGCCGTGGAATCGACCTTGCGGGCATCGGGCTATTGTGACGCCGCCACTTCAGATGGGCAGATAGTGATGGAATCACCTGAAAGCTATGGTCTTACCGGGGTGAATTCTCAACCGGTGGGCGACCGGAAAGGCGGTGTGGTCTGGCATACACAGGGAAGCGGCAAATCATTGTCCATGGTTTTTTATACTGGCAAGATTGTCCTGGCAATGGATAATCCCACGATTCTGGTCATTACCGACAGAAACGATCTGGACGACCAGTTGTTTGATACCTTCGCCGCATCAAAACAACTGCTCAGGCAGGAACCGGTGCAGGCGGAAGACAGAGGCCACTTGAAGGAGCTGCTCAAAGTCGCATCAGGCGGCGTGGTGTTTACCACCATTCAAAAATTCCAGCCCGATGAGGGCAATGTTTATGAAACCCTGTCGGAGAGAAGAAACATCATTGTCATCGCCGATGAAGCCCACCGGACTCAGTATGGCTTTAAGGCCAGGACCATTGATGCCAAAGATGTAGATGGTAATGTGATCGGTAAGAAAATTGTGTACGGTTTTGCCAAGTATATGCGGGACGCGTTGCCCAATGCCTCTTATCTGGGATTTACCGGAACACCGATTGAAAGCACAGATGTGAATACACCTGCCGTATTTGGCAACTACGTTGACATTTACGATATTTCACAAGCTATTGAAGACGGGGCAACGGTCAGGATTTATTATGAGAGCAGGCTTGCCAGAATAAGCTTAAGTAAAGAGGGCAAGAAACTTGTTTCTGATCTGGATGATGAACTTGATTTGGATGAAGATGTACGGGCGAATGATTATTCGCCCCAACAAGCTAAAGCAAAGTGGACACAACTGGAAGCGCTCATCGGCAGTGAAGACCGGATCAAGCAGGTGGCCCGTGATATTATCAGTCACTTTGAGCAGCGGCAGGAAGTTTTTGAAGGCAAGGCGATGATTGTTGCCATGTCCCGCCGGATTGCCGCCGATTTATATAAAGAAATTATCAACATCAAACCTGAGTGGCACAATGACGACCTGAAAAAAGGTGTCATCAAGGTAGTGATGACTTCCGCATCCTCTGACGGCCCTGAAATTTCCAAACACCACACCACCAAAGACCAACGCAGAGCCTTGGCCGAAAGAATGAAAGACCCGGAAGATGAACTCAAACTGGTGATTGTCAGGGATATGTGGCTGACCGGTTTTGATGTGCCCTCTATGCACACCCTTTACATAGATAAGCCCATGAAAGGCCATAATCTGATGCAGGCCATTGCGCGGGTAAACCGTGTCTACAAGGATAAGCCCGGCGGACTGGTGGTGGATTACTTAGGAATAGCATCAGACCTTAAAAAAGCCTTGTCCTTTTATTCGGACAGCGGTGGTAAGGGTGATCCGGCCATTGCACAGGAAAAAGCTGTGCAGATAATGCTGGAGAAACTGGAAGTCGTTTCCCAGATGTTTCATGGGTTTGCCTATGAAGAATATTTTGAGGCTGACACAGGAAAGAAGCTCTCTCTGATACTCGCTGCTGTAGAACACATTCTGGGTCTGGAAAATGGAAAAAAGCGATACATCAATGAAGTAACCGCTCTGTCACAGGTTTTTTCCATTGCCATCCCCCATGAACAGGCCATGGATGTTAAAGATGAGGTCTCCTTTTTTCAGGCGGTAAAATCCCGACTGGCCAAATTTGACGGCACCGGCTCAGGCAAAACAGACGAAGAAGTTGAAACAGCCATCAGACAGGTGATCGATAAGGCGCTGGTGAGTGAGCAGGTAATTGATGTTTTCGATGCCGCCGGGATCAAAAAACCGGATATTTCCATCCTTTCAGAAGATTTTCTTTTGGAAGTCAAAAACATGGAGCATAAAAACATTGCCCTGGAAGTTCTGAAAAAACTGCTGAATGATGAAATAAAAACAAGAACCAAAAAGAATTTGATACAAAGTAAATCCCTCATGGAAATGCTGGAAAAGTCCATCAAGAAATATCACAACAAAATCATAACGGCAGCGGAAGTTATTGAAGAACTCATTCAATTGAGCAAAGAAATACAGGAGATGGATAAAGAACCTCAGGAAATGGGGTTGTCTGATTTTGAATATGCTTTTTATACAGCTATTGCCAATAACGACAGCGCACGGGAGGTAATGCAAAAAGACAAACTGAGGGAATTGGCAGTTGTGTTATTTGAAAAGGTAAAGGCCAATGCATCCATTGACTGGACAATCAAGGAAAGCGTAAAGGCAAAATTAAAGGTCATTGTAAAAAGAACATTACGTCAGTATGGCTATCCACCTGATATGCAGAAACTGGCAACTGAAACAATTTTGAAACAAGCTGAATTAATAGCGGAAGAGCTTACACATGGGGAATAACCATTTTCGGCATAGCCTGTACGGCGGTAAATATCACGAGGAAAAGCGAATAAAAAACATAACACTTATAATATCCCGCCGCTTCTGAAGCGAACTTTCGTGAAGGATAGCATCGACTTTGCCAGAGAAAGGGGGATATGCAATTCTTTTAAGCCCCCTCTAATTGAAATTCAAATTTCTGCAACTGATAGCTGAACTGTTGCTATATTTCTTTATGATTGAAATCATAGAATAAATTGTCACATACGTTATAATAAAAACATTAAAATTCTATATCAGGAGGGTTATATGTTAAAAGATAAGGTTGAGGAAGTATTGGGGAAGGTACGGCCCTTACTGCAGCGGGATGGCGGCGATGTTGAACTTGTTGATGTCCAGGATGACGGCATTGTAAAAGTTAAACTGACCGGTGCGTGTTCAGGATGTCCCATGTCTACAATGACGCTTAAAAATGCAATTGAAGAAACCATAAAGAAAGAGGTGCCGGAGATAAAAGCCGTTGAGCAGGTGTGATGAATTCAGGGAAATATAAACAGAGATAAGAATATGAGGGGAGATTCATGGAACCTGTAATTGTCTGGTATCTCAGGATGAGTGTTATTTATTTTATGGCGGGTGTGATGACCGGCGTTGGTATGCTTTTATGGCCTGGGGTGTCGGGTTACTATGTTCCGGTTCATGTTCACTTGAACCTGCTGGGTTTTATGTCCATGATGATTTACGGTGTGGGATATCATATATTGCCTAAATTCAGCGGCAGGCTTATATACAGCCCCGTGATTATGAAGATTCAATTCTGGCTGGCTAATGCAGGTCTTGCCGGAATGGCCGTAAGCTGGCCGTTTGCCGGCAGGGGAGAGTATCCTCTGTCTGAAACAGTACTTTTAGTATCGTCATTATTGACATTGATTTCAGTTGTCCTGTTTGCATTCAATATGCTGAAAACAGTCAAGTCTGTGTAGTTTCTTTCCTTCTTTTTCTATTTGTATGATTCAAATCATAGACTGCAAAGGATTTTTTGTCTAAACTAAAAATACAATCCTGATTACACAGATGACCCGTTTAATCATCCTTTGAAATCTGCGTGCTCAGGTTTAATAAAAGTCTATCAGGGAGGAGAATATGAGTGATAACATTGAAGTAACAAAAGACTCTATCATAGGAGATGTGATTAAAACAGTGCCCGGCGCAGAAAAGGTAATAGAGAAATTTTTCGGTAACGGTTGTTTTACATGTCCGGGCATTAATGTGGAGTCGATTGCTTTCGGAGCCACAATGCATAACATGGACCCTGAGAAGGTCGTGACGGCAATCATGGAGCTCGCGGAGAATAGTAATGGAGCATAAGTGCCTGAATTGCGGTGTTGCAAGCGAAGAAGTTATTTTACTTTCATGTGAATATAAGGGGGAGTTGTTATACGTATGTGTTAAATGCCTGCCTGTTCTTATCCACGGTTCTCATTGAGATAACCTGTTGCCTTAATTATAATTCCCCTCTTTTTTTAATAAATATCCTCTCGCAAGATATGTAAAATTATGTGTAAAATTTCTTGACAAGTGCGTCTTTATATGTTATGGTTTATATATATTTTCCCTAATTAAAACAATTGATTAAATATTCCACAGGGGAGGAAATGTTATGTCCCGGTTAGATGTCAGATGTAAAGTTGATCTGCCCGTATTTGTCATTGCAGACAATAAAGGAGGAAAGGGTGTTACGGAAACAGAGGCTAAAATTACCTCCCTCAGTCTGAGCGGCGCATTTATTGATTATGAGCGTCCTTCTGCTGAAAAAGCCGTTGTGGGTCTGAAATATGATCTGCCGAAACATGGAGAATTTGAAATCCTGGGTGAGGTAACACGCCTTGAAAATGACGGATTTGCGGCACGCTTTTATAATTTGAACAGGGATGCCAAATTAAAGCTCTGGGATTATATTAAAGAAAATATTGTGGATGATCTTTCATGTCCTTACTGTGGGAAAGAAAACACTCAGAAATTCAGAAAATGCGACAGGTGCGGATGGGGTCTTAATTTTTACTCGCAGGGCTATATAGTAGAGCATGAAAAAGAGTCTTTTCTTAACCGGCTTGATTTAAAGAGTAAATCATTTTCCATTGAGGACATTTACAAGATACTTAATTTTATAGATGTCGAGATTTTAAAGATAGGCAAAAACCTTGATATTAATGAAGAATTTGTAGGATCAAGCAGGGGTGTGCTTGACGTCTTTTCAATGATCAGAAAAGTAGCGCCTACGGAGATACCTGTGCTTATTACCGGTGAGAGCGGAACAGGGAAAGAACTGACAGCTATGGCCATCCATGAGAGAAGTCAGCGGCGAAACAAGCCTTTTGTGACTATAAATTGTGCGGCAATTCCGGATAACCTCCTTGAATCAGAACTCTTCGGCCATGAAAAAGGGGCATTTACAGGGGCCCACGCAAGTAAAATAGGGAAATTTGAATATGCTGACGGCGGAACCATTTTTCTTGATGAAATCGGAGAGCTTTCGCCGAATCTACAATCAAAACTATTAAGGTTTCTTGAAGACAGGATTGTTGAAAAAATCGGATCCAACAATGGCAGGAAAGTTGACGCAAGGCTTATTGCAGCAACGAACAGGGACATTAAGTCGGTTATAGCAAACGGATCTTTCAGAAAAGACCTTTTTTACAGATTGGATGTTTTCAATATTCATTTGCCGCCTGTCAGGGACAGAGGGGAAGACAAAGTAATACTCGCCAGATATTTTCTGAATAAATTTTCCAGGGAATTGAACGTAAACAAAACTTTTTCTTCCGAGGCAATAGGTGTCATCAAAAGCTATGAGTGGCCCGGCAATGTACGGGAAATTATTAACAGGATAAGAAGGGCGGTTGTAATGTCCGGAGAATCATCCGTAACGCCTCAGGATCTGGGCCTGGATGTCCCGGTTGTGCAGGTTGATACAGTGAAATCTCTGAAAGAAGTCAGATATTCCATAGAGAAACAAAAACTGATTGAAGCGCTGAGGCATTGCAATAATAATATTTCAAAAGTGGCAAGAGTCCTGGGGATTAGCAGGCCGTCGGTTTACAGCCTGAGGAAAAGATACAATATCTGACCAATTCATATTCTCTGCATTTGTAAGGCGTATCATAAGTGTAAAGTTTTACCCGCCGGTGTCAAATTATTTTACACTAATGACACTATGATCATTGATCTGAAATTTATAACTTCCTGAAAAATCAGAAAACTGAATTTGAGCACAATATTTGCTTATTATGATTGATTGGGAGGTTTATATGTTTTACACGAAATGGAGTTCTCTCTCCAAAATACTTGATGAGTCCCCTTTTTTTACAGGGCTTTCCGTTGAGGAAAGGGAGAAGCTCATACAGGAATTGGTTGAAACATACCCGCAACTTTGTCAGCAAATTCCCGGTGATGTGGATGTGGGGTATGAAGCAAGCTGGTTAATGGAGCAATCCTGATAAGTTATCGGCTTGCCCCTTTCATTTCAGAATGATCCGCCAGTTAAAGAAACAGGCAAGATGTGTGAGGCCGAGATGCCTGACATATATTAAATAATGTTTCATGTATTATATAAACCGTGAACCGTAAACTGATAACTGTGAACGGTTGTAAGCATTCAGTTACAAATTTTTGTTGACTTAATAAAACAGATAGAATAAAATCAAGCCGTTAGCATAAATCATAAACCATTTTAAATTGAACTATTTCAAAACAGATATTAATGAACACTGGTTTATCCATAATAGTATTCTGGGATGAAGCAGATTTTTGAAGTGACGTAAACAGTAATCCATAAAATCCTCTTTATTATCTCTATACGTTAATCAGCCTTTTAAGCAAATAAACATTGACATTTCAACTCTTTTTATTTTAAAAATAATACATGAAAAAGGCTTTTATAGTGCCTTTGCTGATTGTTTTTTTCCTGGGCTACAGTGATGCAGCGAAAAAAACCTCTGTCCGGGGACTTCGTTACGCAACATACAAAAACCATACAAGAGTTGTTCTTGACATAGACGGCCCGGTAGATTTTACCCAGAACCGCATCTCCAACCCCGACCGCCTTTATTTTGACCTTAAAAACTGTTCCCTATCTAAAAAAACAAAGTCCTCTCTGACCATAGATGACGGTATTTTGAAAACCGTACGTATGGCACAATTTAAAAAAGATACGGTAAGGGTAGTATTCGACATTAAGAGATTTAAAAATTTTTATGCATTTATGCTCGAAAAGCCATACAGGCTGGTAATCGATGTTTATGTGCAAAGCAGTAATAAACCTGCTGAGACGGCCCGGAAAAAAAAGAAAATTTTCACAGAGAAAAATCCCTATAAAATCAGGACGGTTGTTATCGATGCAGGGCACGGGGGGAAAGACCCGGGAGCAATCGGCAAGAGAGGACTTCGTGAGAAAGATATCACCTTGTATGTTGCAAAGAGACTCGGGAAAATACTTAAAGCGAGACATGGAGTGAAAATTGTATATACGCGGACCAGGGATGTGTTTGTGCCTCTTAACGAGAGAACGGAAATAGCAAATTCCAGAAAGGCCGATCTCTTTATTTCCGTTCATACCAATGCAAGCAAAAAAAGAAATACAAGGGGTATAGAGACGTATTTTCTTAACTGGACAAATAACAGGGAAGCCTTGAAGGTTGCTGCAAGGGAAAACAGGATCTCAGTCAAGAAAATGCAGAAAATCCAGAACGGGCTACAGATGATCCTTCAGGACCTTGCAAGAAACAGTAAGAGAGAGGAGTCATTGAGACTGGCCCACAGTGTGCAGAATGCCATGGTTAATTCTCTTAAAAAAGACTATTCTAAAATAGAAAACCTCGGGGTTAAATATGCGTTGTTTTATGTCCTTGTGGGCGCTGAAATGCCGTCTGTTCTTGTTGAGATTTCTTTTATCAGCAACCGGGAAGAAGAGAAGAGGCTTTCAAGAAACAGCTATAAAAACAGGATAGCAGAGGCAATAGCCAGGGGAGTTAACGACTATATCAGGCAATCAACCCTTATCGTGCAGCCTGCCGGAAATAATGTTTTCGGGGGATGAAGATCAGAAGTATTACGTATTTAAAAACCGTGAACCGTGAACTGATAACTGTGAACGGTTTTTCCCCCGACAGTCTAAATAAAAACAGTGAAAATATTCAGCCCCAAGGCTAAAATACTCCTCTATGTATTATTAGCCACAACAGTATTCGTTTCACACTCTTTCAGTGTCAGTCTCCTTTCACTCGGTTTTGTTATATTTTTTGCAATAAGGCTTCCTTTCTCAACGCTTAAACGCGGTTTAATCCCCATAATACTCTTCCTGACATTCACTTTTATAAGTAATGTGTTGTTTCAAACAGGCAATGTCCTTTACGAAATTTCCGGTCTTTCTATTACTGATGAAGGCCTCCGCCGCGGGAGCCTTCTGACCCTGAAGTTGTTTATTCTCATCCTCGGGGCAAAGGTGCTGACTTCAACAACTAAGGCAGAGGACCTGGTAAACGGAATGAGTGAGCTCCTGGGGCCGCTTGGAAAAACAGGCTTTGTCAAAGAGCTTATATTTACCATGTCGCTTACTCTGCGGCTGCTCCCGATTGTTTACAATGAGGCCCTGGAATTGTACAAAGATGTCAAGAATTCCGAAGGCACGAGCCTGGCCGGCAAGATCAGGCTGTCTGTTTCACTATTAACCCCGCTTTTTGAGAGGAGCCTGAAAAAGGCAAGGGAGATGTCGGACACGGAGAAAGATTTTGAGCATTGATTATTTACTTAAAGACGGATTCGTTATTGATGGCAGTGCAGATGATACATTGCCGAAGAAGGCGGATATAGCTATTGAGGGCGATTGCATAAAGGAAATCGGCAATTTTTCTCATGCCCGGGCCAATAAAACTATCAATCTCAATGGACTCGTTGTTTGTCCCGGTTTTATAGACGTTCATGCGCATTCCGAATTTTTATTACTTGCAGATGGCAGGGCGCAAGGGAAAATATCCCAGGGCATAACAACTGAAATAAACGGCAACTGCGGTCTGTCTGCTGCCCCGCTATTCGGTCCTGCCCTTGAACAGAGAGAGCACGAACTTGATGAAATGGATATAAAAGAGAGGTGGCGCACTTTTTCAGAATACTTCAGGCTCCTGGAAAAAAGAAAATTTGCCCCGAATTTTATTACTCTTGCAGGCCATGGCAATCTTAGGGCGTCTGTTGCCGGATATGCGGACAAACCCCTCTCAAAAACCGACATGGAAAAAATAACCGGACTTCTTGGAACTGCCATGAGTGAAGGCGCAAAAGGTATTTCCACAGGACTTGTCTATCCTCCGGGAGTTTATTCCGAAACCTCCGAGATTATTGACCTTGCACGGGAAGCAGCAAGGCATAATGGTATTTATGCAACACATATGAGAAGTGAAGGTGATAATTTATTAGAGTCTGTGGATGAGGTCATTGAGATAGCAAGGGAGTCGAAAATACATGCCCATATATCTCATTTAAAGACGAGCGGTGAAAAGAACTGGAAAAAACTCAGGAGTGTGTTCGACAGGATCGAACAGGCACATGGAGAAGGTTTATCAATAACCTGTGACAGGTATCCATATACGGCTTCGAGCACTGACCTTGATATAATTTTACCTTCATGGGCATTTGAGGGAGGGTATAAAAAAGAAATTGCAAGATTGAAGACTCAGAGGGAGAGACTTGCAGATGATATTCTTAAAGACTACCCCAAGGCATCATGCTGGGATAATATAATAATATCATCTGCGGGTCAGGGCAGAAATAAATGGATGCAGGGGAAGAGTATTTCGGATATAAGCAAGTCTCTGAATAAAACTTCGTTAACATCTCTTTTTGATCTGCTGATAGAAGAGAATCTGGATGTCGGGGCCATATTTTTCCTGATGAATGAAGAGAACCTGAAATCAATTCTGAAACGTCCGTATACCGTGATAGGCACAGACAGCGCTGCAAGGAGTTTTGATGGAATCACTGCAAAAGGAATGCCGCATCCGAGAGGATTCGGCGCCTTCCCGAGAGTGCTCGGTCGATATGTGAGAGAGCAGGGGATTATACTGCTCAGCGAGGCGATTTATAAAATGACCGGTTTGCCTGCAAAGATTTTCCGGATCAATAACAGGGGGATTATAAAAAAGGGTTTTTTTGCCGATATCACGGTGTTTGATCCTGAAAAAGTGAACGGCGCTGCTGATTTCAGTAATCCGTTTCAAAAGCCGGAGGGTATTTATCATGTATTTATCAACGGCATACCTGTGCTCCTTGACGGCGGGATAACCGGGGCTTTGCCTGGAAGGATACTTAAATAAAGCAGTTACAATAAAATAATTGCAATACTGCTAAAATATTCGGAAGATTTAAACAGACATGAAAACGGAATGGTTATACAAGACATTTTCTCTGGCAATAATCCTCATCCTCTTTTATCTGTTTTACAGGATATTAAGCCCGTTTCTCATAACAATTGCATGGGCCATGGTCCTGAGTATCACATTTTATCCTTTGTACAGGTTGTTTCTTAAGTTCATAAAACGACCGTGGGCGGCTTCTCTGATTACCCTTTTAATCATCCTAATTATTCTGATAGGCCCGTTTTCCTATATTGCCGGCTCCCTTGTCGGTGAAATAACAGACGTATACAGCACGATTGAAAATAAGGGCTTTGAGACAATTGCAAAGATTCAGGCGCACCCGCGAATCGAAGGCATATTCGACAAGATAACTTCTTACAGGCTCTTCGAGGAATTTGATCTTCAGCAAAGCGCTGTCAATACCCTGAAATCAGTCGGGAGGTCTATTGCGGAAAATATATCGGCTGTTTTTAAGAATGCGCTTCTTCTCATAATAAATTTTATCATCATGTGTATAACAACGTTTTATTTTTTGAAAGACGGCAATACACTTGCGAACTTCATAAAAAAGCTGCTGCCTTTTTCGGAGAAACAAAAAGACAGGCTTGAACAGCGTGTCAGGGAGCTGGTGATAGCTGCAATTTATGGAGGCCTGGCAGTAGGAGTAGCGCAGGGCACACTCGGGGGAATTGCCTTTTTTGCTTTTGGATTGCCTTCTCCCGTATTCTGGGGGACTGCAATGGCGATATTTTCCTTAGTGCCGCTTTTCGGATGCGCCACCATCTGGGTGACAGCCGGGCTAATCCTGTTATTGTCGGGCAGTTATGCAAAAGGCATAGGGCTTCTTCTGTACGGCGTTTTAATAATCAGCAGTGTCGACAATATAATTAAACCTCTCGTAATCGGCGGCAGGACCAGGCTGCATACCCTTCTGGTGTTCTTCAGTGTTCTCGGCGGTATAAACTTTCTGGGTTTTCTGGGATTTATTCTCGGGCCGTTAATCACCGCCCTCTGTCTCTCCTTACTCGAAATCTACAGGTTCGAAGAGCCGGAACCTGTGGAGGCGGTGCAGTCCTGAAAAAGTCTTTTTGTTAGAATATTAGAATATATATATGATAATGTTAATGATTTCCATAATCACAGTAATAATCGCAGTCCTGATAGCTTTTGCAGTTATTTTCAGAAGATACCGGAGTCTTCCCAATGTTTCATTCTCCATAAGCCTCCTCTCCACGGCATGCGTGGTATTGGGCGATTCGATGAGTATATTCAGGCCTGAATCAGTAATCGGGTGGAAGAGTGTTGTATTTGCCAGCGAGGCGATTATGGTTTCTTCCTGGCTGTTATTTGCCCTGAGTTTTGCAAGAACAAACTATTGGGCTGCTGTAAGCAAATTCTCCAGGCTTCTTATTTATTTGTCACCTCTGTTTATTGTTTTTTTTATAACAGTTCCTGCGAAGGATTTTTTTTATTCTCCTGAATTCGGGAGTGAAAGAGTTCTTTTCCTCGAAAATGCAGGTTATATATTCAATCTTTTTCTCCTTCTTTATTCAATAGCATCAATCATAAATCTTGAAGCAACCTTGAGAAGCTCCTCGGGAACAAACAGGTGGAACATTAAATATATCCTGTTCGGCGCAGGGGGGATCCTCTCGATAAATATTTTTTATTACAGCCATGCACTGCTTTACCGTTCACTGAACATGAATCTTCTGCCGGTAAGAACCGGGGTGATTTTAATTTCAATTCTGCTTATCGGTTATTCCCTGTTAAGGCATAAGGTCATGGATGTTGAAGTAGTTGTATCAAGAAAGATTCTTTACAAGTCGCTCAGTCTGATTATTGTAGGAGTATATCTTCTGGGGCTTGCTGTAATAGGTGAAGGAATGCGCTACGTTGGTCCAACGGCAGGAAAAAATATTACAGCTTTTCTTGGATTTATCGGTGCGATTTTAGTGCTTACCATTATCTTTTCCGAGCAGTTGCGGAGAAGGGCTATCGTCTTTATAAATAAAAATTTTTACAGGGAGAAATACGATTACAGGGAGGAGTGGCTGAAATTTACACAAAGAATTTCCTTAAAACACTCTTTTGATGAACTCCTTGCTTCAATAGCAGAAGGATTTAAAGATGCCATGGGTGTCAGGACAACGGCAATATGGTTGAAAGAAAAGGACAATGGAGAATATTTTTGCGCCAGGGCATCAGACACTGCTGCGGTTAATGAAAAAGCGGGGGAAGACCTGATGAAGTTTATCAGGGATAAGAAATGGATACTCAATATTCACGATGTTGACAGCAGGGAAATTGTCGCGAATAATGCTGAATTTTTTGAAAAGACCAAGGCTTCCCTCATAGTACCTTTGCTGAATGTAGACGAATTGACAGGTTTCATAATTCTGGGGGAGGGGATTGCCGGTAATGAATATAATTATGAGGATTATGACCTGCTTAAGACCCTTGCCAGGCAGGCGACAGCGGCTATTTTGAATGCCGAACTGTCCGAGGAATTGACAGAGGCAAAGGAGATGGAGGCAGTGGGCAGGTTATCTTCATTTATTATACATGACCTTAAAAATACAACATCCATGCTCTCACTCATTGTTCAGAATGCTGAGGAACATATTGATAATCCTGATTTTCAGAGAGACGCTATAAAGGCTATTTCAAATACCTCTGAAAAGATTAAAAATATCATTGGAAAACTCGGGAATCTTCCAAAAAAGACGAGTCTCGACCTTGAGTATTCTGATCTGGGACATTATGTCAGGATGGTTATCCGGCAGTTAAACCTGAATGGAGAGAGAGGGTTGTCCTATAAGGAAACGGAACCTGTGAAAACCGGATTTGACAGGGAAGAGATAACAAAGGTTATTGTCAACCTTATTATAAACGCACTTGATGCAACAAATAATCAGGGTGATATCAAAATTGAGGTCGGCACGGAAGAGAATATGGGATATGTAAAGGTAAGCGATAACGGCTGCGGGATGACAGGTGAATTTATTGAAAAGCGGCTTTTTAAACCATTTCAGACAACCAAGAAAAAAGGACTTGGAATAGGCCTTTATCAATGCAAGAGTATTGTTGAAGCTCATTCAGGCAAATTGAAAGTTGTCAGCCGGGAGGGCAGGGGAACTGATTTCTTTTTATATTTGCCGCTGACAGAGTAGCAGTTGCGCCAACCAGGATTAAGAATATATACTATTTAAAGCTAAAGGGATATGATGTTATTGCCGATGAGCATATAATAAATATCTGTTTTTCACAACGAAACATAAACAACAAAGGAGGAAAGTGTGGCACAGGATGAAAGAGAAGAATTATCGGCTTTGAGCCTGGAGGAAAAAATTGAACATTCAAAAAAAATTATCAGGGAGGCTATTGAAAAATTCGGCACAGAAAAATTAGCTATTGCATGGACAGGGGGAAAGGACAGCACAACAATGGTCTGGCTCTTCAGGGAGACATGCAGGGAGCTTGGAGTGAAGATGCCCGGATGTATGTTTATTGATGAAGGGTATGTATTTGAAGAGATATGGGATATCTTTAACCGGCTTAAAAAAGAATGGGACCTTGATGTTACAATTGCAAAAAATACGGATGTAAGCGATAAGGCAAAAAATGTCGGTGATATGATCAAGGTCAGCAGCCTTAATGAGCGTAACAGAGAGGAAATTGCAAAACTTGAATACGGGGAAGAAGAATTCCCTTTTGAACCCGAGTCGTTTGTCGGCAACCACCTGATGAAAACCGTTGCAATGAATGTTTTTATGGAAGACAATGAAATAAAGGCCCTTTCAACCGCCATCAGATGGGATGAGCAGGAAGCAAGGATAGAAGAAGATTTCTTCAGTCCGAGGGAGAATCCTCCCCATACTCGTATTCAGCCGATTTTGCATTTTAAAGAGCGTGATATCTGGGACTTCATATTTAAGTATAAAATTCCGTTCTGCTCTTTATATAAAGAGGGTTATCGCTCTCTTGGCGCAAAGGGTTCGACAGTCAAGATGTCAGACATCCCTGCATGGGAACAGGACCTTGAGAATACATACGAAAGGGAAGGACGCGGACAGAGTAAAGAGGAGGTTATGGGCAAGCTCCGGGACCTGGGATATATGTAATGCTCCGTTTTTTCAAAAAGAAACAAAAAGAGGAAGATAAAAAAGAAAAAGTGATTGTCCTCGGGATTGACGGGGTGCCTTGCACCCTGTTAAACCGATTTATTGAAGAAGGGATTATGCCGAATCTTGCGGGCCTTGCTAAAAAGGGTACCCTGACTGATATGACGGCTTCAATTCCGGAGGTATCATCAACTTCATGGAGTACATTCATGACCGGTGTAAATCCGGGAAGGCATGGGATCTATGGCTTTACAGAACTGCAAAAGGGTTCTTATAAATGGAAATTTCCTAATTCAAGTGATATCAGGAGTGAGACATTGTGGGATATAGCTGGAAGAAACAACAGGAAAAATATTGTGCTTAATGTACCGTCAACTTATCCTGCCAAACCGTTAAGCGGTATTCTCACAGCAGGGTTTGTTGCTCTTGATCTTAAAAAGGCAACATATCCGGAAAGCGCCTATGAATATCTGAAAAGCATAGGGTACAGAATGGATGTTGATACACGAAAGGCACAGGAATCAACAACCGCACTCGCAGATGATATTGAGAAAGCCTTTGAAATCCGTAAAAAGGCGATCCTGAATTTTTTAGACAATAATGAATGGGAGCTTTTTATAGGTGTAATAACAGAGTCCGACCGTTTGCATCATTATCTCTGGGTTGCGCTTGAAGATGAGAAGCATCCACAACATGATTTCTTTTTTGATTTTTACAGGAAACTGGATTCATTTATTGGTGAAATGTATGACAGGGCAGGGGATGATATTCCTTTTATAATATTATCCGACCATGGTTTTACAACAATAAAAAAAGAAGTATATCTCAATGCGTGGCTCCAAGAGAGAGGTTACCTGAAATTCAGGAAGGAAAAACCTGAGTCCATGGAAGATATGCACGAAGAGAGCAGGGTTTTTGTGCTTGATCCGGCAAGGTTCTATATTCATAAGAAGGGAAAATATCCAAACGGATGTGTTGAAGAAAGAGACTATGAAAGTCTGAGGCAAAAGATAAAAGAAGAAATTCTGTCATTAGTTGTGGACGGGGAAAAGGTTATTAAGACAGTTATGTTCAAAGAAGAACTTTACAGTGGTGATCTTTACGATGATGCCCCGGACATAGTTGCACTCTCTTTTGAAGGATACGACTTAAAAGGCTCCATCAATAAGACTCAGATAGCAGGTAAAGGCTTTCTTACCGGAGGCCATACCAGGGGAAATGCCGTTTTTTATATCAACAGGGAGATAAACAGAAAAGATATAAATATAATGGATGTGGGGCCCACGATAATATCTCTGCTTGGAATTGACTGGGATCATTTTGACGGAAAATCTTTGCTATAGCAGCAATTCTCTTAATATAGAGTCTGTGTATATACAGTCGTCGTTTTTCTGTCATTCCGGCTTGTCCGGAATCGTTCCTTAAGAAGGATTCCCGGCGCGCTTTGCTTGCGGGAATGACAAATGATTGTAATTTATAAACAGACTCTAAATAGATTCAAAGCTACAGAATGAAACAGATACTGGTAGTTGAAGACGACCCTGATATCCAGACTCAGATGAAATGGGGTCTGTCAAAGGAATATAATGTTTTTCAGGCATCGGACAGGCCTTCTGCTAACCGACTCTTTAACAAAAAAAAGCCTTTGGTTGTTACCCTTGACCTCGGGCTCCCGCCTGATGAAAACGATGCGAATGAAGGATTATCGTGTCTTCGCGACATACTGAAAAAAGCCCCTGAGACCAAAGTGATTATACTTACAGGGAATAATGACAGAGAGAATGCCCGGAAGGCCATTCAGATGGGCGCATACGATTATTATCTCAAGCCTGTTGACATGAATGAATTAAAAGTCATTTTAAAGAGGGCGTTTTACCTCTCGGAGATAGAATCTGAAAACCGCAAGTTACATATGATCCTGCACAGGGAAGCCGGGTTTGCCGGCATGATAGGACAAAGTCCTGAGATGCTGCGGGTCTTTGAGACTATCCGGAAAGTTGCCTCCACTGATGCCGCAATTCTGATTATGGGGGAAAGCGGTACAGGCAAGGAGCTCGTTGCCCGGGCGATTCATGAAAAAAGCACCAGGAATCAAGGCGGCTTTATTCCCATTAATTGCGGGGCAATACCGGGGACTTTGCTTGAATCAGAGCTTTTCGGATATGAAAAAGGCGCATTTACCGGCGCATATGCCAAACAGAACGGCAAATTTGAATATGCTGACAGGGGCACCCTGTTCCTTGATGAGATCGGCGAGATGTCTCCGGAACTGCAGGCAAAACTATTAAGGTTTTTGCAGGAAAAAAAAATTCAGCGGTTAGGCGGCAGAAAAGATATCGAGATAGATACCAGGGTAATTACTGCAACCAATATTGACTTAAACAGGGCGATGCAGGAAGGCAGATTCAGGGAAGATCTTTTTTTCAGGATAAGTGTCATTTCTATTAATATACCTCCTCTCAGGGAAAGGGGGTTTGACATAAAGCTTCTGGCAAATACTTTTCTTGAGCGATATAAGGTCATGTTTAAAAAGAAAATCAAGGGATTCAGCCGCTCTGCCGCGGATGAGCTTGAGAGATACCTCTGGCCCGGAAATGTCAGAGAGCTTGAAAACAAGGTCCAGAAAGCAGTGATAACAGCCGATTCAAACGTGATAGGGCCTTATGATCTTGGATTGGATGCGCAGCCGGAAGAAGTAGTCCGGGGCGGGCGACCGGGAAAGCGCTGTAAGGAAGTTACCCTTAAAGAGGCTCGCAAGAGGCTTGAAATTGACCTTATTGCAAATGCAGTTGAAAGGCATAACGGCAATATAAAAAGGGCATCAGCGGAACTGGGGATCAGCAGGCCGACACTCTATGACCTGATTGACAAGTACAAGCTGCCTGTTAAAGATAATGCAAAATAAGAACCTGACCTGAACTGATATACCTTCCCGGCAAGTTACGAACATTATCATTTTAAGATTATAAGAATTCATCAAATAAAAATAAAGGGGGCGGGAGAGGATAGTTTTTTTCTGTTACAAATTTGGTACAATAGAAACCGCTGCTTCATCAAAGGGAGCAGAAAACCCTTTAAAATCAATAATGCCGGAGTGGCGGAACTGGTAGACGCAAGGGACTTTCCAATGCATAGTGAGCATCTAAGCGAACGAATGTGATTTAATGATAATATTCCTTACATTGAAGTCCCGAAACACGGGAATTTGCAAAAATAATGTGATACGATGAGAATACATGCCGGAGTGGCGGAATTGGTAGACGCAAGGGACTTAAAATCCCTCGGGGCTTAACTCCGTGCCGGTTCAAATCCGGCCTTCGGCACCATCATTGTTCAATTGATTATTAATATGGATTGTATTACGACGTTTCTATTCCCAGTGACTTGATTTTTCTGTGAAGGTTGCTCCTCTCAATTTCGAGCTCTTCAGCCGTTCTGGAAACATTCCAGTTGTTTTCCTGTAATTTTTTGAGAATGAAATTTTTTTCGAATTGCTCCCGCGCATCCCTTAATGTCTTAAATGATATATAATCGGATTTTATTGCCCTGAGAGGCTGCACTTCTTTTATATCAATAACTTCATCCGGATTCATAATTACGAAACGTTCAATAGCATTTTTCAGCTCTCTTACATTACCGGGCCAGTCATATTCCATCAGGGCGCGCAGCGTTGCCCTGCTCACCCTTCTTTTCTTTTGCCCGTATTGTCCGGCAAGATTTTTCAGGAAGTATTCAACAAGAAGCGGTATATCACTTTTTCTCTCTCTGAGAGAAGGGACATAAATTGGAATAACATTCAGCCTGAAGTAAAGATCCTCCCTGAAATTCCCTTTTTGTATCTCTTCATCAAGGTCTTTGTTGGTGGCAGCGATTATCCTTACATCCACTTTTATTTTTTTGCTTCCACCGACCCTCTGAAACTCCTGTGTTTCGATTATCCTCAGAACCTTTGCCTGCGTGACAAGGGACATGTCGCCGATCTCATCGAGAAACAGGGTCCCCTCGTGTGCAAGCTCAAACTTTCCTTTTTTGCTTTCAAATGCCCCGGTAAAAGACCCCTTTTCATGGCCGAAGAGTTCACTCTCGATCAGCTCCTGGGGGATTGCCGCACAGTTTACCTCAATAAAACTCCTGTTCTTTCTGGTGCTTTCATCATGTAATGCCCTTGCAACGAGTTCTTTGCCTGAGCCGCTTTCACCAAAGATGAGGACTCTGCCCCGAGATATTGCCGCTTTCGTTATCTTATCCCTGAGTTCGATTATTTTGTGGTTTTCCCCGACAATCTCCCATTGTTGAGATATGCTCTGTCTTAATGCTATATTCTCATTCTCAAGCCGCTGCTTCTCAAGTGCCCTGCTTATGAGAATCAAGACCTTGTCAAGCGACAGGGGCTTTTCCAGAAAATCATAGGCTCCGTGTTTAATAGCGTGAACGGCTGTATCTATGTTGCTGTGACCGGAGATCATTATTACGCAAATGTTTTTATTTTTTTCTCTGAGCCTCTTCAGCGTTTCAATACCGTCCATGCCCGGCATCCATACATCAAGCAGTACAATATCCGGAGAAGTTTCAGAAAATTTCATCACCGCGCTTTCGCCCGATGATGCGGTGATTACCTGATATCCTTCATCCTCAAGTATGCCGGTCAATGTCTCAAGTATACTTTCTTCATCATCAACTATAAGAATATTCGCCTTTGTTGACCTGGCCATGATTTAATGATATCCTTTCCTTATTAAATGATTAAAGGATACAGGATGCAAGTTGCAAGTTGCAAGTTGCCGTACTCTGCAATGCAATACAGTTGAAAAAAAAGGAATAAACAGTTAATCTATCAAACAAAAATTTATCTAAGGAGGATAACTTATGAGCAAAAGTGATTTAATCGAGAGTGTAGCAAAGACCGCAGCTTTATCAAAAGCCAAGGCTTCATTGGCTGTTAATGCAGTATTCGATACTATTTCGGCATCCCTGAAGAAAGGAAAAAGCATCAGCCTTGTCGGCTTCGGCAGTTTCAGTGTTGTAAAAAGGAAAGCAAGAAATGCGAGGAATCCCCAGACCGGAGAAACTATTAAAATAAAAGCTACAAAGGCACCCAAGTTTAAAGCCGGTAAAAATCTCAAGGAAACCGTAGCCGGCAAAAAGAAGAAATAGTTATATATTTTTCTCCTGATTAAAATTTACAGAACTCTGAAGAGGGATAGCTGATTGAGTGCTGACTGATCACGTGATTGCTGTCCCTTTTATACTAACCGTTCACGGTTATCGGTTTACATTGACGGTTGAAGAAAATATATTAAAACAGTAACAGTTAACTTGACAGTGCTAAGTTTTCTAAGCAGCATGCACCTTCCAATCCGGCATAAGGTCGGGATCAGCGTTATCAGCGATGAATTTCTCGAGGGGATGGTCTATTTTGCTGCCCAAGAGAAATTCAGGGAGGCTTGACCGCAGGGCATAAGAGACAACCATCTCGGAAGGGGGCAAGTTTTTTTTCATAGTTCTCAACCAACTGCGAAAAGAGCTCCAGACGAGGGTTCCAAAATTAATAGACAGGTGTAGAAGTA
>BDSY01000038.1 GCA_002897895.1 bacterium BMS3Abin06 | reverse complement strand
TTTCTGCTATCATATTCTTTATTTGGCTTATCTTCTCGGAAGATATTTCGTTCCCGCTTATTATCATGCGGTTAATTTAACAAATTGTTACCCCCGGTGTCCAGTCAAATTTGTGGAACACGATAAGTTGGGTTAAGGGGGACTGAGGGGGTTACTATAAAGATTTTTTTGATTTCAATACAGTAACTCCCCCTCTCTTATCCCAAGAGGGGGAGATTAAAGGGAATACTCACTGAAAAAGGCCCAGGCTGAATTAAATCAACCTGAGCCTTTTGATCACACACTCCCCGATCCCATCAAGTGAGGGAACCGGCAGGATTTTATATATCGTAGTACATGAAGAACTCGTACGGGTGCGGTCTGAGCCTCAGTGCATCAATCTCGTTCTCTTTCTTATATGCCATCCAGGTATCGAGCGCATCTGCTGTAAATACATTGCCTTTGAGCAGGAACGCACGATCTTTCTCTAAGGAATCGAGGGCCTCGTCAAGGGAGCCGGGCATCTGGGGAACTTTTGCGAGCTCTTCCGGCGGAAGTTCGTAAAGGTCCTTGTCAAATGGTTCGCCCGGATCAATCTTGTTCTCTATTCCGTCAAGCCCCGCCATCAGCATTGCGGCAAAGGCAAGATAAGGATTGCAGGATGGATCAGGGAATCTTACCTCAACTCTCTTGGCCTTTGGTGAAGGAGAGTACATCGGGATTCTCACGGAAGCCGATCTGTTCCTGGCTGAGTATGCCAGGTTTACCGGGGCCTCAAAGCCCGGCACAAGCCTCTTGTAAGAATTGGTTGTCGGGTTTGTCAGCGCTGCAAGCGCCCTTGCATGCTTTAATATTCCACCGATGTAGTGTAAGGCCATGTCGCTGATGCCGGCATATCCGCTGCCTGCAAAGAGAGGGTTGCCGTCCTTCCAGATACTCTGGTGCGTATGCATCCCGGTGCCGTTATCACCAAAAAGAGGCTTTGGCATAAAGGTTGCGGTTTTGCCGTGCTGATTTGCTATGTTCTTTACTATGTATTTAAAAAGCATCAGCTTATCCGCCTGTTCTACCAGCGGGGCAAACCTCATATCGATCTCTCCCTGTCCGGCTGTTGCAACCTCATGATGCTGGGCCTCAATGTGAATGCCGCACTTCTGCATAACAGTAACCATCTCCGTACGCATGTCCTCGAGAGAATCTGTCGGCGACACAGGGAAATATCCCTCTTTATGCCTTGGTTTATAGCCGAGGTTCGGGCCTTCGTCTTTACCTGAATTCCAGATACCTTCTTTGGAGTCAATAAAGTAATAACCGCTTTGAGCATTCTGGTCGAATCTTATATCATCAAAAATGAAAAACTCGGCTTCAGGACCGAAATAAACCGTATCCCCTACGCCTGTGGATTTCATATACTGAACAGCCTTCTGGGCAATATACCGTGGATCTCTTGTATAAGGCTCTTTTGTTATCGGGTCGACGATGTTACATATCAGGCTGAGAGTCGGGTACTTTCTGAAAGGATCGATGATAGCGGTTGAAGGGTCGGGAATAATCAGCATGTCGGAGGCATTGATTGCCTGCCATCCTCTTATTGATGAGCCGTCAAAACCGACTCCATCCTCAAATGTTGATTCTTCCAGTTCACTGACAGGAACTGAAAAGTTCTGCCAGATTCCGGGAAAGTCAATGAACTTGAAGTCCACCATGATGACATTGTTTTCCTGCGCAAGTGTCAGTACGTCTTTCGGTGTCATAAACTACCTCCTTAAATTTAGTTATTAGTTGGCAATAGCGAATAACGTAATAATTTCCTTTCCTGGTATTCCGGCATTCCCTCCGGAAAGACTGAAGCAAAGGGCCGGAATGACGGAATTGATAATCTTACTATAAATGGACATGATTTGTTAAGAAAAAAATTTTTCATAAAAATTCATGGCTCTCTTGTAATATTCAGGAAAGATACAATCAGTCTGTTTAAGCATTTTATTAATATCAACGCCTTTCTCATCTTCAAACCATTCCCTGATTATCTTCGGCGTAACCTCTATATGGAACTGCAGGGCATAAACATTGCCGCCGTATCTGAAAGCCTGATTCTGATAAACCTCTGTTGAGGATAGCCTCACCGCATCCCCAGGCAGGTCAAAAGTATCGCCATGCCATTGGAAGACCTCTGCATATCGTGAGTTATTAACGGAAAGGGCCCTGACGGCAGGGTCTTCCATGCCTTCGGGAGTAAGATCAACATTGTACCAGCCGACTTCCTGTGTTCCTCCCGGATAGACCTTTGCGCCAAGCGCATGTGCGATCATCTGGGCGCCAAGGCAGATCCCGAGTACAGACTTGCCTTTTTTAATAAAATCTTTTATGAGTTCTGCCTCTGTCCGGAGATAGGGATATCTCTCCATCTCGTAAACCGCCATAGGGCCGCCCATGACTATCAGGTGCGAGTATCCTTTAATAGCGGAAGCTATTTCGCCCTTAGAGAATTCCAGGATTTCGTACGGCATTCCCCTGCTCTTCAGGTAGTCCTCTATTGTTCCCGGTCCCTCAGCAGGGGTGTTTTTGATAATTAAAACAGACATATGGTTCCTTCATTTGTTCTCCGGAGATGACTTTAAATATTATACTGTAGTTCCGCCCTCTTTTTTGATCCTGTATTTTTTTATCTTGTATCCGATCATCCGTTCAGTAATCCCGAGGTATTTTGCCGCCCTCACCTTGACCCAGTCGCATTTCTTCAGGGCATTGATTATTTCTTCCTTCTCCATATCTTCTACTTTAATTCTTAACGAAACCATGTTATTTCATAAAGCGAAAAGCGTGCCAGTTCGTAACTTATTGACTTTATGTGAAACCTCAGCATTAATTGTTACATGATTGTAGTTGCTAATACTATTTTGTAGAATAAGGTATTTTTTATAAGAAATATCCTTCCTCACCGTGCTGGTTAATATCGATCCCTTCAATCTCGCCCTCTTTATCAATTCTTACACCAACAACTGCATCAATTGCCTTCAGAATAACAAGGCTTAAAACAAATGAATATACTGCAACAACGGCAATGGCCATTAACTGGATAAGTAATTGCCTTGAGTTTCCGAAGAAGAGCCCGTTTACGCCGTTTATTGCGGCTGAGGCAAAAAGGCCTGCCCCGATGGTCCCGATTGTGCCGCCTACGCCGTGAACACCGAATGCATCGAGTGAATCGTCGTAGCCGAAACGTCCCTTTGCATTCAGGGCTATGTAGCAGATGCTCCCGGCTGCTATCCCGATAATTAAGGCGGACATGGGCCCGACAAAGCCCGCAGCAGGAGTTATTGTCGCAAGACCGGCTATTGCGCCCGTTGCAACTCCGAACATGGTCGGTTTGCCGCGGTGAACCCATTCTATCAGCATCCATGTTACAGTAGCGGCTACCGCCCCTGTATGAGTTGTAACAAAGGCCATTGTGCTCAGCTCGCCTGAAGAGAGGGCGCTCCCTGCATTAAAACCAAACCATCCAAACCAGAGAAGCCCTGCACCGAGCACCGTCATCGGGAGATTGTGCGGGGGCATGGCCTCTTTAAGATAACCTTTTCTTTTTCCAATGTATAATGCAGCTGCCAGTGCGGAAATTCCTGATGTGACATGCACAACCAGACCGCCGGCAAAATCGAGCACACCGAGATCGCCCATCCATCCTCCGCCCCATATCCAGTGGCAGACAGGATTATAAACAATAGTTGTCCAGATGATTATAAAGATAACGTATGCTGAAAACTTCATCCTTTCAGCAAAGGCGCCGCTGATGAGGGCCGGAGTAATAACAGCAAACATGGCCTGATAGATCATAAATGCGAGATGCGGCACAGTAGGGGCATAGGCCGAGGGTTCGAGACCAACTCCTTTTAACCCTGCCCAGTCAAGCCCGCCTATAAATCCGCCGATATCCGGGCCAAATGAAAGAGAGTAGCCGATGAATATCCACTGCAGACTGATAATAGCGATAGCAACGAAGCTGTGCATAATGGTTCCGAGCACATTTTTCCTCCTCACCATGCCGCCGTAGAACAGGGCAAGTCCCGGGGTCATAAGCATTACCAGGGCTGCTGATACCAGTATCCATGCCGTGTCTCCTGAGTCCACTTTTGATGCTTCACCTGCAAAGGCAGAAGCTATACTCAAAGCCCAGAATACAGAAGTCAGAGCCGGGACTTTTTTTGTCAGGCCCTTACGTTTTTTTGTCTGTGTTCTGTGTTCTGTATTCTGCGTTCTGCATTCTCTGTTCTGTCTGTCTATCATATTGTCTCTTTGCCCTCCTGATTATTAATTATTAAGTGGAGTAATTGTCGGCTTAATCTAATCAAGAAGTGTGCTAACTGAAAAATATTTTATTTTCAAGAGATTGCACATACGGTTATCCTACAAAATTGTCGGAAACAGGGGGGGGCGTCTCAAATTTAGTTTAAAGAACAACAGGATACAAGGAAAAGCTACAAAATTGTTATTATTACAATTTTGTAGCTTTTCACTCCTTTTTTACTGAGGGCTGACTGCCGAACGTCTGCCTTTTGTCTTAAATCGCTGCCTCTCCCCGTCTTCCCGTTCTTATTCTGATAACATCCTGAAGGTCATAAACAAATATCTTGCCGTCACCGATCTCGCCGGTCTTTGCACTTTCCTGAATTACTTTGACCACATCATCGAGTCTTTCTTCAGGCACAGCCACCTCAATCTTGACCTTCGGAAGAAACTGCACCTCATATTCCACACCCCTGTAAACTTCCATGTGCCCCTTCTGTCTTCCAAAGCCTTTAACCTCAATAGCCGTCATCCCCTGCACCCCGATGTCCGTCAGGGCCTTTCTTACCTCATCAAGTTTGAAATGCTTGATAACAGCGCAAACCATTTTCATGAGATATACCTCCTGATATTTTTTAGATTGTTAATAACTACTTACAAAGGCACAGGGTATCAAAGGGACAAAGTGAAAGAAAAGGATAAAAACTTCCCTTATATTTCTTTTAACTTTGTGCCTGTGTGCCTTTGCCACTTTGCCCCTGAGTTTTTACATGGTGTAGCCGGTTTCCTCATGCTGGCTGATATCGAGTCCTTTTTCCTCATCTTTTTCGTTTACACGAAGTCCGATAACCATATCTATGGCCTTCAGTGCCGCAAATGAGACAAGGCCGCTCCAGGCAATGGTTACCACAATGCTTTTGACCTGCGCCCATATCTGTGCGCCGACACTTCCCGCATTAATGCCTGCACCGCCCATGAATCCGGCTGCACACAGGCCGGTCAGGGTTGCGCCCACAATGCCGCCGACAGCATGGACGCCGAAGACATCGAGGCTGTCGTCATAACCGAGCGCTCTCTTCATTGAAGTGGCTGTGAAAAAGCAGATGGTTCCGGAAGCAGCGCCTATAAGAAGCGCGCCCATCGGGCCTGCTGTTCCTGAGGCCGGAGTGATAGCCACAAGGCCTGCGACAGCGCCGGTTGCAATACCCACTGCAGTGGGTTTGCCGCTGCGCAGCCATTCTATCAGCGTCCAGCTTATGGCTGCCATAGCAGTAGCTATCTGTGTAACCAGCATGGCCATTCCGGCTGTCCCATCCGCAGCCAGCTCGCTGCCTGCATTAAAGCCGAACCAGCCGACCCAGAGCATGCCGGCGCCGATCAGCACAAAGGGAACATTGTGGGGCAGCATGGCGGTTGTGCCGTAGCCTTTACGCTTGCCGACAACTATGCAGGCGACTAAAGCGGCAATTCCGGCATTAATATGAACAACGGTACCCCCTGCAAAATCAAGTACCCCCCAGTTGTCAAAGAGGGCGCCTCCTCCTCCCCATGCCATGTGGCAAATGGGCAGGTAAGAGAAGGTGAACCAGATAGCCACAAAAGCCATGACCGCACTGAACTTCATTCTTTCTGCAAATGCTCCTACCATAAGTGCGGGAGTAATGATTGCAAAGGTCATCTGGAAAATGAGGAAGACCGTCTCCGGGATAGTTCCGGAGACGCTGTCAATGCCTACGCCTGACAGAAAGAGCTTTCCGAATCCACCGAAGAGCGAATGGAAATTAAAGAGACCTTCCTGCATCCCCGTGCCATCAAAAGCAATACTGTATCCATAAATAACCCACAAAATTGTCACTAAGCAGGTGATGGCAAAGCACTGGACAAAAATGGACAGAACATTTTTCGTCCTGACCAATCCGCCGTAAAAGAGTGACAGGCCCGGTATGGTCATAAAGAGTACAAGCGCGGTTGCGGCAATCATCCATGCCGTATCCCCGCTGCTTATTGAAGCCGTTTCCTCTGCAAAAGCAGCAACCGGCATCAAAAGTAAAAATAATATGAGTGTTAAAACATGCTTTCCTCGTTTCATCCTTTTTATCCTCTCCTTTGGTTTTTGTTTGTGCAGGCGGATATAGCTAAAACCATGCCAACTCTAATTCATTGAAATTAAAAGAAACCCGAATGCCGTAAAACTACAATTATGTAATGATGGGCTACAATTTTGTAATACGGTGCAATAGATGCCTAAAGTGTAATGATTTTATTCCGAAAGAAGAATTAGACAGACTTTAAGACTGAAACCTTAATGGGTGTCTGTGTATAAACTCGATTTGTCTGTCTGTCATTCCGGCAGTCCTTAACTTACCATGTCCCACATTTTTGACTGGAGACCGTGGGTATCTAAATATTAAATTAACCGCATGGTAATATGCGGGAACGAAATCTCTACTGAAGAAATAGAGCAGATAAAGAAAATGATAGCAGAAAATCAGCAGATATCCCGCAGACAACTGTCTCAACAGGTAAGTGAGCGATTCAATTGGCGCAGTCCGAACGGAAAATTGAAAGAGATGAGCTGCAGAGTAGGGCTTTTGAAACTGCATCGTCAAGGGATAATAAATTTGCCTGAGGGATATGAAAGACCATTTTTGAACTTCGGGAAGGATTGCAGTAACAAATTGATACCGGAGCTGCCTGAAATAAAATGCAAACTGTCGGAACTGGGAGAGATACGGATAATCAGAGTAAGCAGCCGATATAGTAAAAACCATCATAAATGGAAAGAGATGATGAGTCGTTATCATTATCTTGGCAGCGGTCCTTTGTGCGGCCATCAGATGAAGTATCTAATAGAAAGTAATCGTTATGGCTATGTGGGGGGATTTGCGTTCAGTTCCGCAGCATGGCGATTGGAAGCACGGGATAACTGGATAGGATGGGATGACAGAAGACGAATAAAGAATCTGAGCAGGATAGTATGCAATAGCAGGTTTCTGATAGTTCCGCACGTAAAGGTTAAGAATCTGGCTTCTTATGCGCTTTCCAAGTGCATGAAGCAATTGAAAGAGGATTGGCAAGAACAATATAATATAAAACCTGTAGTTCTGGAGACCTTTGTACAACGTAACCGTTTTAAAGGGAGCAGTTATCAGGCCGCTAACCGGATTCATATTGGAAGTACAAAAGGAAGAGGCAGACAGGACAGGAATAAAGAATTTGGTGAGCCGGTAAAAGATGTTTATCTTTACCCGCTGGATAAAAACTATAGAGAAGAACTTTGTGAAGGAACTCCCCTAAAGGTGGGCAGGAAAGAGGTTGCTAACGACTGGGCAGAGGAGGAGTTTTACGGAGCGGAACCGGGAGACAATCGTCGCATCAATCGACTTATAGCAATAGCGAGAGATTTTTATGCCCGTCCGAAAGCGAATATTCCACAGGCGTGCGGAAGCAGGGCAAAAACAAAGGCAGCGTATCGTTTTTTGGAGAATTCTGAAAACACAATGGAAAAGATACATAAATCTCATTATGAAGCAACGGTGAGTCGAATAGGGAAAGAGAAAGTAGTACTGGCGGTGCAGGATACAACAATACTTAATTACAGCACCCATCCTGCTACGGAGAATCTTGGATTGATTGGCTATAAAGAGGAAGGAGTTATTGGTCTTATCGTACATGACACCATGGCTTTTAATGTTGATGGAACTCCGTTGGGAATAATAGATGTACAATGCCGGGCTCGTGATCCTGGTGAGTTTGGCAAGAACCATCTTAGGAAGCAATACGCGATAGAGCAGAAGGAGAGCTATAAGTGGCTTAAGAGTTTCAAGGCAACTGAAGAAGCACAACGGCACTGTGCTAAGACAACATTGATTAGCGTAGGAGATCGTGAAGCAGATATTTATGAGTTTTTCTATCTTGCTTTGAGTAAACCTGAAGGGCCAAAACTTCTGGTCAGGGCGGAACATAATCGTCTGCTTGCCGATGGTCAAGGGAAGTTGTATGAATATATTTCTTCCCAGGAATCGGCAGGCATACAAGTAGTGCATGTACCACGCAAGAAGAAACAAGCGGCCAGAGAAGCTGAATTGGAGATAAGATTTGCAGAAGTTAAGTTGAAACCACCGCAGGGTAAGAAAGAATTGGGTGAATTGAGCGTATTTGCAATAGTTGCTGAGGAGATAGATGTTCATGAAGGAGTGCAAGGGTTGAGGTGGATATTGTTGACCACCTGTGAAGTAAGGAGATTCGAGCAGGCTATAGAGAAGCTTCAATGGTATTGTCTTCGTTGGGGTATTGAAATCTATCACAGAACCCTCAAGAGCGGATGCAAGATAGAACAAAGGCAACTGGGCAGTGCAGAGCGGATTGAGACTTGCCTTGCTATTGATATGGTAGTGGCGTGGCGGATCTATCATTTGACTAAACTTGGTAGAGAGACTCCTGATGTAGCTTGTACGGTCTTTTTTGAAGATACAGAAT